>CAVWCJ010000007.1:300000-450618 GCA_963753465.1 uncultured Chloroflexia bacterium | reverse complement strand
TGCCCAAATTAGGCTACAAATCATCGGACCTTAACAAAGACATTGCGGTAAATCGCTAATCCTGAGAGCATAGAGGTGCCACTTTTTGCTTTCAGGAGGTGCGAGATGTCCGAGGAAACCATTTCACCCAGAGCCAGTTTGGCAGTCGTCGGACGACGATTTCAGCAGATGGGCATTTGGTTGGTGGTAGAGAAGAACGTACGGGTCAAACAGAAGGTGTTGCGCCATACGCCTACCGACAAGCTCAAGGATTGCCTGATCAACATTCTGGCAGGCGGGACTGGCTTGGTTGAGACCAATATGCGTGTGCGTCCTGACCGGGCGATCCAGGTTGCCTTTGGGAGGCAATCCTGTGCAGAGCAGTCCACGATCAGTGACACGCTGAATGCCTGCACGGAAGAGAATGTGAAACAGATGCGAACTGCCATCCGGGAAATCTTGAACCGACATGGACGCTGCTGCCAACATCCGTATGCAAAGAGCTGGCAAGTGCTGGATGTGGATGTGACCGGAATGCCTGCGGGACGATTGGGTGAAGGGGTGACGAAGGGCTACTTCGCGGGTGAAAAGAATTGTCGTGGCAGACAGTTGGGTCGGGTGTTGGCCTCCTGGTATGACGAGATCGTGGTCGACAAGCTCTATAACGGGAAGCGCCAGTTGGACAGCAGCCTGCCGGAACTGGTGCTGGAGGCAGAAAAAGCCCTGAATCTGGATGAATCCAGGCGTCGCCGGACCATTTTGCGGGTCGATGGAGGCGGGGGCAGTGATGGAAACATCCAATGGATGCTCGAAAGCTGCTACCAGCTCATCCTCAAAACCAAGAACTGGCATCGGGCCACCAAATTGGCCAGCTCCGTCACTACCTGGTACCCTGACCCTAAAGTGCTGGATCGAGAGGTCGGGTGGGCGACAAGCCCTCACCCATATACCCGACCTACCCGCCAACTCGTGGTGCGCAAATGCAAACAGGATGGCACCTGGAGTTATCACGCTTTGATCTTCACCCTCACCGACCGGATGCTCTTTGAACTCCTCGGACAAAAGAAACCGGCTCATCTCACCGATGATCAGGTGCTCCTGGCCGCCTTGCATTTCTATGACCTGCGTGGCGGCGGCCTCGAAACCCAAAACAAAAGCGATAAGCAGGGCTTGGGTTTGTCTCGTCGTAACAAGCATCGTTTTGCGGCTCAAGAAATGTTGGTCTTGCTGGCTCAGCTGGCCCATAATCTGGTGATTTGGACACGCAATGACCTGGCTGCCACCAACCTGCGTTTCCTCAAGTATGGCATTCAGCGAACGGTCCGGGATGTGCTGAACATCCCCGGTTCCGTCCAGATCACAGCTCAAGGAACCATTGACCAGATCCGCCTTAATCCCAATCATCCGCTCGCTGCCGTTTTTCAAAAATCCTTTTCACCCTATCTCGCCCGCGATGATTTGTAGCCTAATTTGGGCAAAAACTAGGTCAGTAATTCAAGCTACATTTACAACACGATGTTCACCAGCTTCTTTTGCGCCACGATCACCTTCTTCGGTGGCTTGCCCTCCAGGAATTTCTGCACGCTCTCGCTGGCGAGTGCCGCTGCCTGGATCTGCTCCTCGCTGGCGTCCGCCGGCACGACCACGCGGTCGCGCAGCTTGCCGTTGATTTGCACAGGGATGGTGATTTCATTTTCCCTGGCAGCAGCCTCGTCCACCTTCGGCCAGGGCTGAGTATGGATCGAGTAGGGCTTGTGCAGCACTTCGCTCCACAGCTCCTCGGCGATGTGCGGGCAGACCGGAGCCAGCATGTGCAGGTAAATGTCCACGGCCTCCTCCCATTCGGGAGTGCCAAATGTGCCGGCTTCCTTGGCCTTGGCCATCTCGTTCAGCAGCTCCATCAGGCTGGAGACGATGGTGTTGAATTCGAACTTCTCGAAGTCGCGTGTCACACTCTTCAGCGTCTGGTGGATCTTGCGGCGAAGATTTTTCTTTGTCTCCTCTGCTGCCGTCGCCGCTGCCCCTGGCTCTGTGACCATCGCCCAGACCCGCCGCAGCCAGCGAACGGTGCCGTCGATGCCGGACGGGTTCCACGGCGCACCCATATCCCAGCGGGCGAAGAACATCAGGTAAGCGCGCACCGCATCCGCACCGTAGCGTTCCACCAGTTTGTCCGGAGCGATCACGTTGCCGCGGCTCTTGGACATTTTCTCGTGGTCCTCCCCGAGAACCATGCCCTGGTTGCGCAGCTGCATCATCGGCTCGGGTCCCTCGGTGATGCCCATGTCACGCAGCGCTTTGTGAAAGAAGCGCGTGTAGATCAGGTGCATGTTGGCGTGCTCGATGCCGCCGGTGTAGGTGTCGACTGGCATCCAGTAGTTGTACTCGGCCTCGTCGAAGGGGCCCTTATCATATTTTGGGCTCAGGTAGCGCAGGTGGTACCACGAGGAGCACATGAAGGTGTCCATGGTGTCGGTCTCGCGCTCGGCCGGCTCGCCGCAAATCGGGCAGGGCGTGTTTTTCCATGTCGGATGCAGTTTCAATGGTGACTCGCCGGTCGGCTTCCACTTTACATCATCGGGCAGCAGGACAGGCAGTGCTTCGTCGGGAACCGGGTTCCATCCGTCCTTCTTGCAGTACACCATCGGGATAGGCGCGCCCCAGTAGCGCTGGCGGCTGATCAGCCAGTCGCGCAGCTTGTAGGTCACGGCCTCCTTACCAATTCCCTGCTTCTGCAGCCAGTCGATGACCTCTGAGATGCCCGGATTCTTGCGGCCCTTCTCGTCGTTGACCTTCGTCCCGTTGAACTTTCCCGAGTTGACCATCCTGCCTGCGCCTGCGTATGCGGCTTCCATCTTTTCGCCGTCCAGATCGGGTTGGCCATCCGGCTGGATGACCGGAATGACCTTCAGGGCGAACTTGCGGGCGAAGGCGAAATCGCGCTCGTCATGGGCCGGGACGGCCATGATGGCGCCCGTACCGTAGGTCATCAGCACATAGTCGGCGATCCAGACCGGGATCCTGGCCTGGTTGACCGGGTTGATCGCATACCCGCCGGTGAAAACGCCGGTCTTTTCCTTGTCCACCGCCTCGCGTTCAATGTCGGACTGGCGGGCAGCCTGTTTTTTGTACGCCTCGACCTCTTTCTTGTGGTCGGGCGTGATCAGCTTTTCGACCAGGGGATGCTCGGGAGCCAGCACCATGAAAGTGGCGCCCCACAGCGTGTCCGGTCGGGTGGTAAAGACTTCGAGACTGTCGCCTTTTTCCGTTTTGAAAATCACCGAGGCTCCCTCGGACCGGCCGATCCAGTTGGTCTGCAGGGTCCGCACACGCTCGGGCCAATCGGCCCCGTCATAGTCCAGCAGCTCGTCGGCATATCGGGTGATGCGGAAGAACCACTGGTCGAGGTCCTTCTTGATGACCGGGGTGCCGCAGCGCTCGCAGTGGCGATCGTCGCCCCACACCTGTTCGCGTGCCAGGGTGGTGTTACAGTGCGGGCAGAAATCCACTGGCGACATCTTGCGATAGGCCAGGTCATGCTTGAAAAGCTGGATAAAAAACCACTGTGTCCACTTGTAGTACTCCGGGTCAGCCGAGACAGCCTCGCGGCGCCAGTCCCACATGGCGCCCATCGAGCGCAGCTGCTTGCGCATGTTCTCGATGTTCTTGTAGGTCCACTTCTTGGGGTGGACGCCGCGCTGGATGGCGGCATTCTCGGCCGGCAGGCCGAAGGCGTCGAAACCGATCGGGAACATCACGTTGAAGCCGTTCATGCGCATGTAGCGGGCGCGGGCATCCGAGGGCGTCATGGCATACCAGTGACCGATGTGCAGGTCACCCGACGGGTAGGGCAGCATGGTCAGGGCGTAGTGCTTGGGGCGCTTGGGGTCAATATCCGCATGGTACAGGCCGTCGGCTTCCCATTTTGCCTGCCATTTCGGTTCGATCTGCTGAGGAATGTAAGTGTCACTCATTTTAGGTCCTTGTGAAATGATTCAGAGGTATAACGATTCACCGTAAAGAGCACAAAGATTGCTCTTTAAATCTTCGCGGTTCGATTGCCTTGGTAAACAGCCCCGTGCGGAGGCGCGCGAGAAGGGAGGAATTACCCGAATCGATAGGATTTATAGGGATGTACATTTTCACAGCAGACCTCCTTTCTCAATTTATCGACGGCAGACGATGGAGTTTCGGCGACAGTTGCCGTCCTTCGTCTGAATAAAAAAACCCTTCGTCGCACAGGGACGAAGGGTTCAGCTCCGCGGTACCACCCGGATTGCGTCTAAACGTTCGAACGCCGCTCATGGGTCGCTGTAACGGGCGTCCCGGTGCTGACTACTGGATTCACCAGCACAGTCTCTCTTCGTCTCTGGATTTCGAACCGCTGAAAGTGAACCGGCAGCTCGACCCTCCACTCAGAGGAACAGGCGAGTTCAGCCTTGATCGGGCGTCCGGCGTTCGCCGTGACGGGCTTCCACCTCGCTCTCCCGTCTCGCTGGCCGGATGGCTTACTACTCCTGTCTTGACTTTTTGGGGCAGATAAAATGGACTGCCTGTATAAATTGTAGTGGACCCAGCGAGATTCGAACTCGCGACCTTCTCAATGCCATTGAGACGCGCTCCCAACTGCGCTATGGGCCCGGTGGTTGATCTTGACGAATTCAGAATATTCGGCCGGTCATTCAATATCCTGAATTTCGCAATTATGAGTTCCATATGGACCTGAGGGGATTCGAACCCCTGACCTCCTCAGTGCGATTGAGGCGCGCTCCCAACTGCGCTACAGGCCCGGATCAAGGGCGAACGGTATTCTACCTGAGGCCAGAATGCCTGTCAAGGAACACCCTTGAGGTACAAAGTATATCATATCGCTGCCAGTTCGGAATTCTTGCGTCTTGTCGTTTTGTTCACACGCGACTGATTCAAGGTTCCCCCTCCAAGTTCGCTCCGTTCTATTGAAGCATCCAGCAGTAGCGCTGGCGGTACTCGGATGGGGAATACCCCAAGTACTTGCGAAATGTCCGCCCGAAATGGGTCCGGTCGTTGAAGCCCACCCGTTCCATGACTTCTGTGACCGGTACGGTAGTATCGCGCAACATTAACGAAGCCAGGCGCATGCGGATATAGGCCAGGTAGGACATCACCGGTTGCCCGGTGACAGCACGGAACTGCTCAGTAAGGGTCGTGCGGTTGGTATGGAAGGTCATGCTCAAACTTTTGAGCGAAAGCTTTTCGCCATAATGGGTGTGCAGATAAAGGATGATCGATTCCACATCGTAGGTGGAGTTCGTTTCCGCCAGCGCGTCCGTTTCAACCGATCCTGCCTGTTCATACAGCCGGTCGACCAGGAATAGGACCTCAAGGAACAGGGACCGGCTGCGGCAAGGCCAGTAACCATCACGCTGGGCCGCAAGCTCCTCTCCCACGGCGGCGATTTGGCGCTTGATTTTTCCGGCGGTGACCGGCCCCAGGCTTAAGCATCCGTCATGGCCATTGCTCCTGTCCAGGAAGGCTCTCAGCCATTGGCGGTCCTGCTCGTGGGTGTAGTCGCTGGTCTGTAGCACCTGCCGCACGTTCTTGAAATTAAAGGAGCTGTTGATCACATCTGGGTGGAAGTACAGCGCCTGGGCCTTCAATTCCAGGTTTTGTTCCAGCTCCGGCCGTTCCTGTTCGTTCAGGCAGAATAAAGCCGGACTCATGAATGCCAGCCGCCGTTTGCCAAGCCCTAGGATGCCGGTACCGTGCTCGACCAGCACCAGCCGGAAGCGTTGTCCTGCGCCGGGGTCCGGATTGAAGACTTCATTCGGACTATGCCATAACTGGACACGCAGGCCCGGATATATTTCCCGGCCGAGCGTGGCCAGGTCCGCCTTGCTTCCCTGGTTTTGACAATTTCCCGTCGACGGTACCATCGACGGGAAATTATAACACCCCGTTCGGAGAGGAAAATTGGCCGGCATTATGGTTGCCCTGAACGCAGCAGGGTGATCGTGGTGAATGAGGCGGTCGTGACGGTCAGGTAGCGGCCATTTGGGGAGAGATACAAGGCAGAGAACATGCCTACTTTGGGCATTTGCTGGCGCTGCCAGGTTTTGCCGCCGTCCATCGTTCGCGCAGACCATACCTGTTGATTGGCAAGGGTATAAACCACCACTCCCTGGTTCGCATCGGTAAAGTACAGGACGGATTGGGGGGTGGGATAGATCGACAGCTGTTCGTCAGCTCCCAGGCCCAGGCTGTTCTTCGACCAGGATTGGCCGCTGTCCTGGGTGGTAAACAAGGTGCCCGCCGAGTCCAAGATATAACCGTCGGAGGCCGTGCGCCGGCGGATCGCTGCGATCTTCTGGATGCCCTCGGGTAGGCTCAGCACCTTCCACGTTTTGCCTCCGTCAATCGTGCTGCCCAGTTGGTCGGGACTGGCGGCCCACCCGGTTGTATCATCCAGAAAGCTCATGTAGCGGCACTGGTCGGGTTCGTTGTTCCCGAATTTTCCAGCCTCCTGCCAGGTCCTGCCTCCGTCGGTCGAGATGGAGATGGTCCCCCCGTTTCCGCAGTGCCAGGCGGTCGTTTCATCGACTATATCCAGACCGAAGCGGCACATGGATGAGTTTACCGCCCATGGCCAGGTCTTTCCGCCATCGGTCGTGTAATGCACCTCGCCGTAGCCGCCGACTGTGATGCCGAAGGAGTCGTTGAGGAATCCGGCTACGTTCACCCCATGACTGTAGGTTACCGCCTGGACAAGTTCCCAGGGTCCGTACCCGATGTCCTGGGTGGGAGTAGGAAGGGCGGTTGCTGTAGGCGGATCCACCTTCGGAGCGGGCGTGGCATGCGCACAGCCGGTCGTGCCGCTAAAAGTGAGGATAACAAGCAGAATAATTTCCGCGGCTTTTTTCATATTTTCTCCTTTCCAAGTTCGTTTCATTTTAGGATGCCCAGGATGATAGACGAAGTGCAGCACTCCGGGAGGAGAAAATCGTCAATAAGACGCAGAAAATCGTAAATGGTTTGATCCCACGCTGCCTGTGTGGACGGTCAGTGCGGGAAATCGCCCCCTTTAAATTATAGATACGGGGTTTTCTAAAGTGCCGGCTTGCCCTGCCTGCGCAGGTGCAGCATCAATAGCAGGATGCGTTTGTGCAGGTTGATCACCCGGCGGTTCCAGTCGATGCGCCTGTTTTCGGGATCGACCCGGCAGATCAGCTGCATTTCTTTAATGCGGTCATAGATCCCCTCGACCAGGGTGGCCACATCCTTGCCGATGAAGGAGGCCAGGTCGCTGTCTTCAAGGCTGGAGGTCCCCAGGATTTTCTTCTTCCTGGGGCTCAGCTCATTGAAGTTGTAGTTTTTTTCCAGCAGACGGTCGTAGGCTTTAGTGGATAATTCCGGGATGATCTTCAGGGGTTCCACTTCGCGTTCCACTGCCAGCCACGAGAGTGTTGAATTTTTTTTCAACTCCTCCAGCAGGAGTCGCGCATCCCCCTTATTGTTCACCAGGAGCTCCTTGAAAGCCTTGGTCGTGCTGGCTGCTGTTCCAAGAGTTGAGAAGAGTGTGGAAATCGTTTCGAGGACCATGGTTAAATTATAGACCGAATTCTCGGAATGGATTTTATGACTTGACCAGCCGGGATTCGACCTTGAATTTTGTCCCGGACTGCCGCATCTCGTACAAGTGGGTCGGCAACCCCGCCAGCCGGAGAGCGATAACCTCCTGGTGGATGAAAGGCATCATGCAGCCGAGGTCAATCCCGGATAGCGCAGCGTCCTTGAAATGAACTTCCCGATTCCCTTCAAGGTGAAAGACCCGCCACTCCTGCTCGTGCGACCAGCTGTTCGATTTGGTGAACTGAAAATTCATCGGCGGATCGGATTTTCCTCCGACCAGGATTTCGGCAACCTCGGCGGCTTCCAGGACCGGGAATGTCTCTGAATAAATGACCGGCAGGGCTTTTGATAGTCTCCCTCGATAGTGTATTTTAGGGTAATATTAGGGCAAGCTCACAATTAGGGAGACGATATGGAAAAACTTGCCCATCCTGGAGAATTTTGTCCCAATGCAGCCTGCCCGGATTACGGGAAGTTGCAAAGTGGTCGGGTCCAGGCGAACCTTAAAAAGGCAGGCAAAACCGCACGGGGCGTGCAGCGCTACCAATGCAAGACCTGCAGCAAAACCTTTACCGAGACGACGGGAACGATCTTCTTTCACAAGCATGCGCACTCGGCTGAAATTCTGGAAGTGCTGGCGCTCCTGGCGGAAGGCACCCGGATCAGCACGATCACGCGGGTCAAAGGGATCAAGGAAGACACGACCCTGCGCTGGTTGCGTGAAGCCGGGAAGCATGCGGAAGAACTGGATGCGGTGCTGATGAAGGATTTCCATCTCCAACGTGCGCAGTTGGATGGGTTGTGGTCCTTCGTCCAAAACAAGGGAGAAAAAAAGACATCCGGAAAGCGCTGAACGTGGAACTTTCTGGATTTCCACCTTGTTGGACACTGACAGCCGCTTGCGAGCCGCCCGTGGGATAGGCAAGGACGAGACGCAAGCCAGTTTCCAGGTCTTTCAGACCCTGCAGCAACGCGGGCATCCCGATAGTCCACCCCCGCTAATCACGGATGGCTGGGGTGGCATCGATGATGCGATCCTGGCGGTCTATGGGCTGGTGCCCGAATATTCTGGCCGAGGTCGTCCACCCACTCGCCCGCAAGCGGGCCAGGATTGGCGTTATCTGCAAATGGTCAAACTGCGCGATGAGCATGGCCATCTGCTGGAAGTCAAACTCAGGGCGGTGTGGGGTCCCCTGGATGAGCTGCTTGCATTGCTCGGCAAGAGCACCGCTTACATCGAACGCAGCCACTTGACTGCTCGCATGTTCAATGCCCGTTTGACCCGTAAGACCCTGGCTTTCTCGAAGGACCTATCCATGCACCGAGCCGCTCTGTCCTGGGAAGATGCTTACTACAACCTGGTCCGTCCGCATAAGAGCTTGCGCTTACGAACCTACCAAAAAACCCTGGCTAAATGGACCCTCAGAACTCCAGCAGTGGCTGCTGGCTTGACCGATCATATTTGGACTGTTAAAGAGCTGCTGATGACGGTGCCTTTACCTACAAAAACCAAGAACACTAATTAGGGAGACTATCGGGCTTTTGAAAACGGTTCTAAGCCGGTGTCGAACTCGAGACAGGAGCCGCGGTGCCCATCGGCGTAATGGGACCACCTGAGAATATCGTCCACCTTGGCCGAAAAGCAGGCCACCCCACGCTGCTGCAGCGCAGTGACCATATTCTCTAAGGAATTTTCAATGCCTTGCTTGACAGCCGTCCTAAACCGGTTGCCCGGGGCCTGGAAAGGCAAGATCTTTTTACCTCTGCTCCAGCCCGTCGTGCTTTTACATAGACGCCGACCAGTCCTTCGCGCCCATCTCCTCGACTTTCGCCGGAGCGATTTTGTCGTCAAAGGGGCCGTTGAACTGGGCCGGCTTCGACAACCACAATACCCGGTACTTCAGGTTATCGAGAGTCTGGACATTGTAGGGCTGGTACTTGTACAGCTTGGGCGGCAGGGAGGACTTCATGGCTGAATGATATGTCCTTATTCCTTCAAGTTTGTTCCGCCGGTGAAGGTTGCGAGGCTGTGTTCCTCCTGGCCTTTTGTCATCTAAATTTGGAAGCCGCTCGAAAAAAGAAAAGGACGGCTTATCCGCCGTCCTTGCCAATTCTGTATTCGCATGCGCTTCTCAGGTCAGGGGTGATAGGTCTGCGCCAGGTAGTTGACCAGGACCTGTTCTTCGGCTGAATTGAGCTGGGCACCGTTGGCGATCATTGCGTCGACGACCATTTTCCAGTCACTGGCCGTCCCTTGAAACCGGGATACCAGGTTGGGATCATGGCAGGCGCTGCAGCGCTGTTGAAGCAAGGTCAGGCCATCGCCGGCAGCGGCAACCTGGGCGGAGGGTTTTGCGCTTGAGGCGGGGGTGTCTGTGTTCTGAAGGGCTACATCGGTGCTTCGCAGGGTGGGGCTGCTGCTTTGAACGAGTGCAGTCGCGGCAGGAACGGGGGTAGGTGAGTGTCCGCAGGCCGTTAAAATTCCCCCTACCAGGCCGGCCAGGAGCAGATAGCCTATCAGGGATATGGACTGTTTTTTCATTTTTTTCCTCTGCTTGCTTCGACCATTAAACGGCAATCATACCGCAGTTGGCAGTATTTCCCCCTCCTGTGTCCTGCTCGCTGAGAACCCTCTTATATATTGATTGGATTTTAGGGGAGGGGGCTCGGGCTGATTGGGTCGGAAAAATCTGTTCGCCCTTGATGATTTGTCGAGGGCCAGGCCCAATTTTTACAGGCTGAACTTCACATCAAACAGACGGAATTCCCCCGTCGGTGTCTCCCATTCCACGCGCGCTTCATAAACCCGGGCTGCGCGCGGCCCGACCTGGACCGCCTGCAGGAATTTTTCCACACTTGCACGAGGACCTTCGGCGACTGTCTCGACCTGGTCGTAGCTCACATTGCGCACCCAGCCGGTCAGATGGTAAAAATCACCGGACTGCTGTACGAAACCGCGAAAGCCAACGCCCTGGACGCGGCCGGTGACCCATACATGAACGCGCAAGGGCTCATTGGGATCGGTCTGACCCATGGCTTTTTCTCCTCAATATAATTATTCTGACCGCGTACCCGATCGGAATGATCAGGATGACAAGCAGGATGACCAGGAACGGCAGCAGCTCCTGGACGGCAAGGTTTCCCGCATTGGTCCCAAGCACCGCCTGCTGCCAGTGCGCATCCAGCTGCGAGATCGACAGGCCCAGGGTGCGTGTGGCCCCCTCCTCGCAGTCCAGCCCAGCGGAGTAAGCCTGGATGAGCGCCTGCAGGGATGAGGCTCCGTATGTGTCGTGCAGGTAGCGTGTAAACGATGCAGATTCAGCATATGCCAGCCCGGCACCGGAGGCATCCTGTGGGAAGAGTCCGCACAGGTCGAGGATGGGCAGCAGGGCTTTGTTCTTGCTGGCGCTGGAGAGCACCTGGGCGTCATCCGGGTTTTGGGTTTGTTCGGCGAGCGAAGCCAGGCCTTCCCGCAGCCAGGTCGGAAGGGTGTTGTAGGCCGGACCGGTCAACCGGTAGAGCAGCACGTGCGCCAGCTCATGCGGGATTTGGCTTTGCATCTCGCTTTCCTGATCGTCCCCAGGCGCGATCGAGACCAGCACCACTCCCAGGTCTGGACTGGCATGCCCGCTGATCCAGGTCATCCCCCCCAGGCTGAGAGCGTTTTGCACATCCACGGCGGAAGAATAGATGTAGACATCCGTCGAGGCGTTATTCGTGACCGGGAACAGGGCCTGGATGGCCTGCAGCCCGGCTTCCCCGGCCTCGAGGGCGGCCTGGCCGAAAGCAGCATCGCCGTCATACCAGTGGATGCGCAGGCTGGCATCCTGGACCGTTTGCCAGGTGAACCGGTTGTCGTTGTAGCTGAAGGAGTACCGCTGTGATTCGCTCTTCTCGCCGGAGGCCAGGGTGGTCTCAAACCAATAGTCGATGCGCACAAATGGGCGCAGTATACCTTCCTGGATGGAGTAGGTGCATTGAGCGGTGCCATCCGCGGCGATGACCAGCGGCTCGGAATGGGCCTGCACATCATCCTGCGGCTGGAAAAAGAGAGAGGCCTGCTGGATGGGGGTCGAAGATTGAAAGCGGGCCTTGAAGGTAATCTGGTCGCCGAAGGTGTACTTGACCTGGACGTCGGTCACCTCGACACCGGCTTGTGCCAGGACGGAGCTGGCCCCGGCGAATAGAAAACCAACGAAAAGGACCAGGATAGTGATGCGGTGCATTCTACTTGCCCAGGTAATACAAGAGGGGTGTCAGGGTGAGCGGGCTGAGGATTGTGCTGACGAAGACGATCGCCGTAACCAGGGATGGCTCGATATTGTATTCGGCGGCGAGTACGGTGGTCATCACCGCCGAAGGCATCCCGGAGTTGGTAATCGCGTCCTGCCTGGCGGCTCCTTTCATTCCGAACAGCGCAGCCAGGCCCAGGGCAGCCAGCGGGCCGACGATCAGCCGGCCGATCACCGGGATGCTCAGGGTACGCAAATCCCGGGTCCACTCGACCCGGTTTAATTCTAACCCCAACAGGACCAGCATTCCAGGGATCGCGCCGCTGGCTCCCAGGGATACAGTACGCTCGAGCGGGTCGGGCAGGTGTGCGCCGGTCTGGATGAAAATGACCGCCAGGAGGATGGCGTAGACGGCCGGAACCTTGACCAGCCCGAGCAGGGCATCCTTTAAACGAAGGTGCCCGAGCGAGGCGATCAGCACTCCGACCGTGTAGATCATCAAGGCGCTGGCAACATAATACACGCTGGCGTAGGCAAGCGCTGCCTGCCCGAAAGCGAAGCCGATCAGCGGCAGGCCGTAGTTCCCGTTGTTGGCGACCAGGGTGGTCAGCACCACTGCAGCCAGTACAGGCCGCTTCAGGTGCAGGAGGCGCCCGGCCAGGTATGCCAGCCCGGCACCGGCCACCATTACTGCCGAGGCAAAGCCCATCATCCCGGCGATCTTGGCAAAGGACAGCTGGCTTTGAGTGAGCAGGTCAAAAACCAGCAGGGGGCTGAGAACATAGAAAACGACGCGGCCCAGCGGCTGTGCTTCGACCGACAGGAATTTTCCCAGTGCAAACCCGGCCCCGCCGAGCAGCAGGATGGGCAGGATGTTGTTGGCGAAGATGTTGAGGAGCGCCATGCGGGGAAAATGAAGGTTGGTCTGGAATGACCGGAAAAAAAGGAATTGCTTGCGTGCGGTCAGGAACAGCTAATTTTCTTCGTCTTCCGGCTCGATCTCCAGGATGTTGAATAACCCCGTGTCTTCATTGAAAGCCAGGTTATCCATTGCTTCTTCGAGGAATTCGGCTTCCTCATCATCCTCCTCTGCCTCCAGGAGTTCTTCCATCCGGCTGCGGACACCCTCGCCGCCGATCTTGGAAAGAGCCCAGATAAGCTCGCGGCGGAGTTCAAGGTCTTCTTCATCTATGAGGGAGTCGAGTAGGATTGTCCGGGTAGCCTTCAGGCCTAGCTCTCCAGCGGCCCGGATAGCCTCAACCCGTATGTCCTCGTTGGAGTTGAGCAGATTTGCCAGGATCAGTTTTCTCCAGCGATCGTCGGCGGAACGCCCCATGGCATACAGGGCGCTTACCTTCCACTCAGGATTTTTTTCCTGGTAAGCTTTTTCGATCAGCGGCGGGACTTCATCACGAGAAGAAGCCCCCAGGGCTTCGAGCGCCCGCCGCCGAACAACCATCCCTTCAGCGGATGCCACTGCCTGGAGCAGGTGGTCTTCGATTTTGTGGTGGAGTTCGGAGGGGATTTCATCCACCTCGCCCAGGTAAACGAACGAACCCAACGCGCTTGCCGCGGCAGCCCGGACGCCGGGATCTTCATCCTGCTCCAGGATTTCGAGAAAGATGAGTGCCAGTTTGGGGTCTTCGCATTCCCACAGCAGGCGGATGGCAATGGTACGCACCTGCTCATCCGGGTCGGTGAGCAGGGCACGCGCCAGGTCATCGAAGGAGGTCAGTGTATCTGCCTCGGCCAGCTCTTCCAGGTCCTCGAGCAAGGTCCGTTTGCGCTGGGAGGGGACCTCCGGCCAGGTCTTGAGCAGGGTTTTGAGGTCAGCGGGATGGATATCCGAAAAGTGGTGCAGGTAGCGCGGCGGGAAAGGCTTGCTCGTATTGAGTAAGGCTTCGGTGACAATCTTGAATGGCACGTTTTGGGTCATTCACTAACACCTTTGTTGATCCGGGTCAGGGAAGATTGATCGTCACCGGGTTGATCAGGTCCTTGATGTAGAAGAGTCCCAGCAGAGTGAGCAAGATGATAAACCCGATGCCGTTGATCATGGCCTGGTACTGGGCCGGGATGCGCTTGCGCAGGAATATCTCCGGCAGGGTCATGAAAATGCGCCCACCGTCCAGAGCCGGGATGGGCAGCAGGTTGATGACCCCCAGGGAAATGGTCAGGGAGATGATCAGGCTCAGGGTGTAATCGGTGGGCTGGCCGGTTGTGCCTGGCTGGGGGGTTTGGCGGGATTGGACATCGCGCGCCACTGCCTGCTGGAACAGGTTGTAAATGCTGCGCGGACCGGCAATTTGAGCATCCTGCGACGGGATAGATCCGGAAATGATCCCCGCCGGGAGAGAAAGCAATTCCACGATGCCTTCACCGGTGGCCTTGAAGGAGAGCGGGAGGGTGGCAAACCAGGAGCTCGCATGAACCAGGGGATTGGCGAGCAGGACGCCCATGGCACCCTGCTGACTCGTCCGGCTGCTCAATGGGGTGACGGTGATCAGCACAGTCTGACTGCCGCGCTGCACGGAGAGGGTAAGCGGCTGGTCCAGGTGGGCGCGTGTAAAAGCCTGAATGTCGGTGATGCTCTGGATAGTGTGCCCGTCCACGGCCAGGACCTTGTCGTTTGCCTGAAGGCCGGCCTGTTCCGCCGGGGAACCCGGCAGCACACTGGCGATAACAACCGTTTTGGTCTGGGGCAGGCCAACCTGGTTGAATATGAGCGTATAGGCGAAAACAGCGGTGAGCAGGTTCATCGATGCGCCGGCCAGCATCACCGCGATCCGTTTCCACGGGTTGGCGGCGGCCATGCCTCCCTCTACACTCGGGTCGTCCTCACCTTTAATGCGGTTGAAGCCGCCCAGCGGGATCCAGTTAAGTGAAAAGAGCGTGCCTTTCCAGGTGAAGAGCTTGACCATACGCGGCGGGAATCCGAATCCGAACTCCTCCACCTCGATATGCAGCAAACGTGCCACCATGAAGTGGCCGAGTTCATGCAGCAGGATGCTTCCGGCGAAAACCACGACGAACAGCAAAGTGCCAAGGAGAGCTGTACTCATACGTAATCCTCATTAATATTTTTATCGATAAAGATTTGCCTCTAGGCAGGCGACTTTTTAGATTATATCCTTATAAATCGTCCAGAAAGTTAAGGATTCATGAAAAATGGCAGGGGACTCGCGCTGTTGCCACGGTTTTGTTTCGATGTGCTATCACCGGCTGACCGAACTGGCCCCCCGGGGAGGGCAGTGAGCACTTGCTGAACCCCCGGGAGGCTGTGCAGCATTTCAGCCACGCGGCCATTTTGGTCCTGCGTGCAGATCACGTGGACGTTTGCCCCGGCGTCGACCGTGGCGCAGACCGGCAATCCTTTTGAGCGGGCCTCACGCACGGTCTGCAAGACCGTCAGGGTGGCAGGTTGCCAGTAGAAAAGCGGCGGACGGGAGGTCATCATCACGGCGTGCATCAGGTTGGAATCCAGCTCGATGATTTCAGCGAACGCCTCGAAATCACGCTTCTGGATAGCCTCCCTGCAGATATCCAGCCGGCGAGGTGCATCCGCCACCCGGGCTGCCTGGAGTGGACTCGTTCCGGCCAGGGCGTGGCCCTCTGTGGAACCGGTCGGTTTGTGGGCAGCGTCAATCAATGCGATGCAGTCGGCCAGATCCCAATGCCCGGACGGGGCGATGGAAATGGCGTAGGAATTGGCATCGCCGCTCCCCATGCGCCATTCCACAAATCCGCCCGGAATTGAGCGGCAGGCAGAGCCCGAGCCGCGGCGCGCAAGGCGTGAGAGTTCCGCTTCGGCAAGCTCAAGTCCGGCGGCGCGGCTCGCAGAGAGCGCCAGGGCAGCAAAAGCGGAGGCCGAGGAGGCGATCCCCGCGCCGGAGGGGAAGTTGTTTGTGCTGGTCACTTCGGCTCTGGATTCGAGGCCTGCCAGGCGGCGCACCTCGTCAAGAAAAATAGATACCCGTTCCAGGGTGGGTCCTGTGACCTTCTTCCCATTGAGGTGCAACCGGTCCTGCTCGAGCGTATCGCTGAATGTAACCTTCGTGCACGTCTCCAGGCCGGCCAGGTTCATGGAGATGGAGCCGTTGGAGGGCAGGCGCAGGCGTTCATCCCGGTTTCCCCAATATTTAATAAAGGCGATATTGGCAGTGCCAATGGCTGCAGCGGAACGAGAGGTCATCCGATATCCTTTTCCGGATAAGTCTACCATGAAGGCCCGGAAACCTCTGTCCGGTTTTTCCTGGTACTTTCATAACAATTCTTCGATGGCAATGCCATTTGACCAGTTTTCGTACAGACGGAGTGCAGGTTTTCCCTCGAAATAAGGAAGAAATTATATTATAATAATGATAAATTTAGTGATAATTATTCCTTCAAAATCAGCGGATTATTGCATAATACGAAGACCCGAGAGAAGTCACCGCGCCGAGCGATCCCGGCAGCGGGTGGTGGAATTTGATCCTGGAAGGGTCGAAAAATAAATGGAAAATAATATATGGAATCATGGCTCAGCGATTCCCAATGGCAGTCCTGGGGGAGGTAGATGCGCTGAGATTGAAAAATCAATCTTCTCAGGATTATCTGGATGAAAGCAAAGATCAAAGGCAGTACTGCTCCATCAAAGCTGGACTCTTTAAGTATCAATACGATCCGTTTTTTATCTGTGGATGCCGTACAGAAGGCGAACAGCGGGCATCCGGGGCTGCCGATGGGGGCCGCTCCCATGGCGTACATGTTGTGGACGCGCTTTCTCAAACACAACCCTGCCAACCCCAACTGGTTCAATCGTGACCGCTTTGTCCTTTCTGCCGGCCACGGTTCCATGCTGCTTTACAGCCTGCTCCACCTCACCGGCTACGACCTGCCACTCGAACAGCTCCAGCAGTTCCGCCAGTGGGGCAGCCGTACCCCCGGCCACCCGGAGCGCGGCCTGACTCCCGGCGTAGAGG
The DNA here is from genome assembly GCA_963753465.1 of uncultured Chloroflexia bacterium. Taxonomy (GTDB): domain Bacteria; phylum Chloroflexota; class Anaerolineae; order Anaerolineales; family Villigracilaceae; genus UBA877. The sequence goes on along the minus strand of CAVWCJ010000007.1, from coordinate 433,841 downwards.
TCACGACCGGCCCCCTTGGCCAGGGATTCGGCAACGGGGTCGGTATGGCCATTGCAGAGGCTTTCCTGGCAGCGCATTTCAACCGGCCGGGGCACAGGATCATCCACCATTACACCTACGGGCTCGTCAGCGATGGGGACATGATGGAGGGTGTCGCCTCCGAGGCTGCCTCGCTGGCCGGCCACCTGAAGCTGGGCAGGCTGATTTACCTCTATGACAACAACCATGTCTCCCTGTCAGCCGGAACGTCGATCACCTTCACCGAGGACGTCGGCAGACGATTTGAATCCTACGGCTGGTTTGTCCAATCCGTTGAGGATGGAAATGACCTGCCTGCTATTGAAGCCGCCCTGCGCAATGCGCGCCACCAGGCGAAACGCCCTTCGCTCATCCTGGTGAGCACGCACCTGGGCTATGGCTCCCCGCACAAACAGGACAGCTTCGAAGCACATGGATCGCCGCTCGGAGTGGAGGAGGTCAGGCTCACCAAACAGAACCTGGGTTGGCCGCTTGAACCCCAGTTCTTCGTGCCCAATCAGGTCCTGGCCCATTTTCGCCAGGCGGTCGAACGGGGGCAGCGAGCCGAGTCAGAATGGAATGAAGAACTCTCAATGTACGCGCAGGACTATCCGGGACTCGCTGCAGAGCTGCGCCAGTTGATGGAACGAAACCTGCCGGAAAGGTGGGATGTTGATCTTCCCCAATTCCCTGCGGACGCGAAGGGCATTTCAACACGCGCGGCTTCGGGAAAAGTGATGAATGCGATTGCCCCCAAACTGCCCTTCCTGCTTGGCGGCTCGGCCGACCTGGACCCGTCCACCTACACCATGCTGAAAGGGATGGGCGATTTCGAAGGGATGAACGGCCGAGGCGAGGATATGCAGGGCTCCTCAGGCGGCGGCTGGAGTACCGCCGGGCGCAACCTTCACTTCGGCGTGCGTGAGCATGGGATGGGCGCTATCCTGAACGGCCTGGCTGCACACGGCGGGATCCTCCCTTTCGGATCGACCTTCCTGGTCTTTTCGGATTACATGCGCCCATCCATTCGCCTGGCGGCGTTGATGGGCCTGCACGTGATCTATGTCTTCACCCACGACAGCATCGGAGTGGGTGAAGACGGGCCGACCCACCAGCCGGTGGACCAGCTGCTCAGCCTGCGGGCGATCCCCGGTTTGACCGTAATCCGCCCGGCGGATGCCAACGAGACGGCCTCCGCCTGGCGCATCGCTGTGGAACACCAGGACGGACCGGTGGCGCTCGTGCTTTCCCGGCAGAGCCTGCCGGTGCTCGATTTGCAGAAATATCCGCACCTGCCGCGCGGCGTCCAGGCTGGTGGGTACATACTTGCCGAAGCTCCCGGGGAAGCCCGGCCGCAGGTTGTCCTTGTCGCCACCGGCTCCGAAGTCGCTCTGGCGCTTGCCGCCCGTGAAAAGCTGGACCAGCAGGGCGTGAAGGCTCGGGTGGTCAGCCTGCCCTGTGGAAAAATCTTTGATGCCCAGAAGGAGATCTATCGCCAATCCGTGTTTCCGGCAGATGTCCCGATCCTCGCCATCGAGGCCGGCGACACTCTGGGCTGGAGGCCGTACATCGGTCCGCGCATTGCAGTCATTGGCCTCGACCGATTCGGCGCTTCAGCCCCGGGGGAAGTGGTCCTGGCCGAGCTGGGTTTTAATGTCGAAAATGTCGTCCGGCAGGTTACCTCCCTGCTGGAAGGCTGGAAATAGGACGAGGTTCAACCAATTTCAATGATTGCCAAGGAGAATAAATGAGTACGAAGAATTTGTCTGAGGTTCGAGCGATGAAGCCGCGCCTTCAGACCCATGTGGATTATAAGTGGATTGCCTTGAGTGTGACGACTGTTGGCTCTCTGATGGCCGCAATCGATTCGACGATTGTCATCCTGGGGCTGCCTCAAATGATGGTGGATTTGCACTCCGACCTGCTCTCGATGATCTGGGTCATCATGGCGTACATCCTGGCCAGCACCGTGTTCCTGCTGACCTTCGGCCGCGTGGCCGACATGTTTGGCCGCGTGCGCATGTACAACCTGGGATTTGTCGTTTTCACCTTGGGATCGGCGCTGTGTGGTTTCGCCGGGAATGCCATCCAGTTGATCCTATTCCGACTGCTGCAGGGCGGCGGGGCGGCGATGATGATGGTTAACAGTGTTGCCATCCTGACCGAGGCGTTCCCGCCGCACGAGCGAGGCCGCGCCTTGGGGATTAATGCCATCACCTGGGCGGCTGGAGGCGTGTTGGGCCCCATCCTGGGCGGCGTCATCCTGAACGCCGGCGACTGGCGCTGGATTTTCTTCATCAATATTCCGATCGGTCTGTTCGGCGCCCTGTGGGGTTATATCTCTTTGAAGGAGATGTCCACCCGCCGCAGCGGGGAGAAATTTGACCTGCTGGGTGCCTTGGCATTCAGCCTCAGCCTGGTTGCCCTGCTGCTTGCACTCACCCTGGGGATCGCCTTCAGCTGGACCTCCTGGCCGATCCTGGCGCTATTTGCCGCCTTCGTCTTCTTCCTGGCGGTCTTCTTCTGGTGGGAAAGGCGGCCGGAAAACCCGGTGATGGATTTCTCCCTGTTTAAAAATCGTATTTACACTTTCTCGGTGTTTTCCGCGATGATGCAGTCGCTGGCTCTGTTTGCGGTAAATTTTCTGATCGTCTTTTATCTGCAGGCTGTGCGCGGCTTCGATCCCCTGAAGGCTGCCGTGCTCTTGATCCCGCTGCCGCTGGTCACAGCCGTGATTGCGCCGGCGAGCGGCTGGATTTCGGACCGGATCGGTGCGCGCCTCCCTGCGACGATCGGGTTGCTGATCCAGGGCGCTGCCCTGGGTTGGTTCAGCCGCATCGCACCCTCCACGCCCTACACCCAGATCGCCGCTGGTTTGGCTGTAATGGGCCTTGGTGGTGGACTCTTCTATCCCCCCAACACCAGCGCGGCAATGAACGCCAGCCCGATCCACCACCTGGGCGTCGCCTCGGCAACCCTGGCCACGTTGCGCCAGGCGGGCATGGTCACCAGCTTTGCCCTGTCGCTGGCCGTGGCCGCCGGAAGTTTGCCCAAGAACGTGATGATGCAGCTTTTTGTCGGAACAAACGTCAGCCTCGGCTCTCAGATCATGCAGGATTTTGTCGTCGGCATGCACAGCGCATTCATTGTCTCGATCATATTATGCATGATTGCTGCAGGGATTTCGATGGTCCGTGGAAAAGAGGACCGTAAATCTATCCAGCAGGTGCAGGGCGGCGAAATAGACGTGGTGGAGTGAGCTGAATTATGGAAAATCCTTTATTGAAACTTCAATCCCTGGGCCAGAGCATCTGGATGGATTTCCTCAGGCGGAGTGCACTCAACTCGGGGGAGCTCAAACAAATGATCGACGAGGATGGCATATCGGGGGTCACTTCCAATCCGTCCATTTTTGAGAAAGCGATTGCCGGGAGCCATGATTACGACGAAGCCGTCCATGCATTGGCCCTGGAAGGCAGATCAGTCGAGCAGATCTATCAGGTGCTGACCGTGGAAGATATCCAGCGCACCGCCGATCTCTTCCGACCGGTCTATGACCGGCTGGACGGCAGGGATGGATTCGTCAGCCTGGAAGTTTCGCCATCGCTCGCCCATGATACCTCCGGGACAATTGCGGAAGCAAGCACCCTGTGGAAGCTGGTCAGCCGCCCCAACCTGATGATCAAGGTCCCGGGGACCCGGGAAGGACTGCCTGCCATCCAGCAGCTGATCGGGGAAGGCATCAACGTCAACATCACCCTGCTCTTCGGCCTGCCGCGCTACCGGCAGGTGGCGGAAGCGTACCTCTCCGGGTTGGAAGCTCTCGTCTCGCGCGGCAGACCCGTGAACCGCGTCGCTTCGGTAGCCAGCTTCTTTCTCAGCCGGATTGATACGCTGGCCGATCCCATCCTGGAAAAGCTCCGGCTTGGAGGCGGTCCTGCGGCGGAACAGATCGCGCCGCTGCATGGGGAGCTGGCCATTGCCAGTGCCAGGGTGGCATACCAGATCTACCAGGAAATTTTCGGCGGAGAGAGATTCCATTCCCTGGCTCAAGCGGGCGCCCGGACCCAGCGCCTCCTGTGGGCGTCCACCAGCACCAAAAACCCGGAGTACAGCGATATCAAGTACGTGGAGGCGCTCATCGGGAAGGACACAATCAACACCCTGCCGCTTGAGGCCTTGAACGCCTACCGCGATCACGGAAACCCATCTTCCAGTCTGGAGGAAGGCGTGGAGGAGTCCTACCGGAAGCTGGAACTGTTGACCCAGGCCGGGCTCGATCTGGATGCAATGACGCAGCAGCTGGAAGACGAGGGAGTGGATAAATTCGATCAGGCCTTCAAACAATTAATGGGTGCGCTGAAGGAGAAAAGGGAAGCGGCCTTGAAGGAGCCGGTCGACCGCCAGGTGTTCCACCTGGGGAAGTATCAGACTGCTGTCCAGGAATGTATTTATAAACTGAATGAAGGGCATTTCAACACACGCTTATGGCAGAAGAATCCCGGGTTGTGGAAGAGTGACCCAAAAGAAGGGGAGCAGATCCGCAACGCCTTGGGCTGGCTGCACGTGGCTGAGAAAATGGAGGAAAACCTGCGCGACTTGAACCGCTTCGCCGACGAGGTGCGCGAGAACGGCCTCCGGCACGCGGTCGTCCTGGGGATGGGCGGCAGCAGCCTGACCCCTCTGGTTTTTGAGCGATCGTTCCCTGTCGGGAAAGGGGGGATGCCCCTCACGGTGCTGGATTCCACCGACCCCGCGACGATCCTGAAAGTCGAGCACAATATCCCGCTCAAAGATACGCTGTTCATTGTCGCCAGCAAATCCGGGACAACCGCTGAGCCGCTGGCTTATGCTGAATACTTCTATTCGCTTGTGGAAAAGCTCAAAGGGAACCGGGCCGGGGAAAATTTCTGCGCCATCACCGACCCGGGGACACCCCTGGTCAAGACGGCCGAGGAGCGCCATTTCAGGAAAATATTCCTCAACTTTGCTGACATCGGCGGACGCTACTCGGCGCTTTCCTATTTCGGGCTCCTTCCTGCTGTTTTGATGGGTCTTGATGTGGCCGGGCTGCTGGAGCGCGCCCTGTGCATGGAGCACGCCAGCACTTCCAGTGTGCACTCCTCGAGCAACCCGGGCCTGATGCTGGGAGCCGCGCTCGGGGAGCTGGCCAGGAGCAAGCACGACAAGCTGACCTTCCTCTTGCCGGAGTCCATCGCTTCCTTTGGGCTCTGGCTGGAGCAGTTGATTGCTGAGAGCACCGGGAAGGAAGGCCGCGGGCTTCTGCCGGTGGTTGACGAGCCGGAGGGCGAACTGTCCGTCTATGGCGACGATCGCGTGTTTGTTTATATCCGCCTTGAAAAGGACCACCCGAAGGCGCTCGAGAACTTTGTCACCAGTTTGAAAGAGGCTGGCCGACCGGTGATCACCATTCAGATGGATGACCTGCTCGACCTGGGGCAGGAGTTTTTCCGCTGGGAGCTGGCCACCGCGACTGCCGGGGCGGTCCTGGGGATCAACCCCTTCGATCAGCCAAACGTTCAGGAGAGCAAGGACAATACCAACCGGATGCTGTCTGTAGTCCGCAGCCTGGGGAAAATGCCCGATGCGACCATCCCCCTGTCCGCAGGGTTGTTGAAATTTTACCTGCAGGGAACCACAAAGCCTGCGATGGACTCTTTCAAAACCTTCCTGGCCCAGGCCAAATCCGGGGATTACCTGGCCTTGATGGCCTACCTCCCCGAAACCCCCTCCACTCACAAGCTTCTCCAGGATATCCGCAGACAGCTGCTCGAGAAGCTGCACATCGCCACCACGCTTGGCTACGGCCCGCGTTTTTTGCACTCCACCGGGCAGTTCCACAAGGGCGGACCGGATACGGGATTGTTCCTCCAGCTGACCGCGGATGACCCTGAGGACATGCCCATTCCCGGCGCGCCTTACACGTTTGGCACATTCAAGCAAGCCCAGGCCCAGGGCGATTTGCAGGCCCTGCACACTCACAAGCGGCGGGTCCTGCGTGTCCACCTGGGTGCGGACATCAAGGCTGGCCTGACGGCATTGAAGAAAGCTATCGAAAATTAGAGCCTTCTGCCGCATCCGATAAGTTCGATGACCGGCAGGTCGATTGGGACTTGCCTGGTCCCAAGCACCAGAGCGCCCGGGTAGAGTGCGGGCATTTTAATGGTTTGATGAAAACCGCGCACGTGTGCATCCTTGTTTTTCCTTATTACCAGGAGGATTTTGTATGTCTACTTTGATGGCAACCCGGACAGAAGAAGCCGTTGAGCTGACCACCCGGATATTGGACGAGCTGTTCGATGACGAAGCTCGCCGATGCGTCGGCGTTCGATTGTGGGACGGGACCTGCTGGCCGAATAATGCGCCCCGTCCGGCGACGCTCGTGCTTAAACACCCGGGTGCACTGCGGGCGATGTTCCTGCCCGGCACCGAGGTCGGACTGGGCGAAGCATACATCTACGATGATTTTGATTTTGAAGGGAACCTCGAGCAGATCTTCGCCATCGCGGATGGTTTGACTGCAGCAGCCTCCGGCCCGGGAGCAAAGTTACGTCTGGGTAGCCGCCTGCTGCGGCTGCCCGCCCAGGATAGAGATGGGAGACGCACGGCACGCCGCGCTCGGGCAAAGCTGACCGGCAAGCCGCATTCGATCTCCCGCGACCGCCAGGCTGTGACTTACCATTACAACGTGTCGAACGATTTCTACCGCCTGTGGCTGGACCGGTCCATGGTCTATTCGTGCGCCTATTTCCGTACTCCTGAAGATGACCTGGACACCGCGCAGGAGCAGAAGCTGGAACACATCTGCCGCAAGCTGCGCCTGCATCCCGGTCAGCGCCTGCTGGATATCGGCTGCGGCTGGGGGGGTCTCGTGATGTTCGCCGCGCGGCATTACGGAGTAGATGCCACCGGGATCACCCTCAGCCAGCCTCAGTCTGACCTTGCGAATGAGCGCATTCAGGCGCAGGGCCTGAGTGAGCACTGCCGCGTCCGGGTCTGCGATTATCGTGAATTAGACGAGCCGGAAGGTTTTGATGCCCTGGTCAGCGTGGGAATGTTCGAACATGTCGGGGCGGCCATGCTGCCAACCTATTTCCAGCAGGCCCACCGCCTGCTTCGACCCGGCGGCGTATTCCTCAACCACGGCATCGCCGTTGGCCGGGAAGTGGATTCCCCATCGGATGAGACCAGCTTTTCACAAGGCTACGTGTTCCCGGATGGGGAGCTGGTGCCGATCAATGTCACCCTGCGCTCAGCTGAAGACAGCTCCTTCGAGGTGCGCGATGTGGAGAGCCTGCGCGAGCATTATGCCCTGACACTGCGCCAGTGGGTCAAGCGCCTGGAGGCACACCACGCGCAGGCTCTGGAGTTCGTGGACGAACCCATCTACCGGACCTGGCGGCTGTTTATGTCCGGCTCGGCCTATGGATTCAGCGACGGGCGTTTGAATATTTACCAGACCCTGCTGTCCAAGGCGGACCAGGATGGGCAAAGCCACCTGCCGCTGACCCGTGAAGATTGGTACCGTTCCCCATCGGGACGATAAAGGATAGGGATGACAACATCCATCTCTGCATTATTCCTGGACATAGGCGGCATCCTGCTGACCAATGGCTGGGATCAGAAAACACGCCTGTTGGCAGCCCAGACCTTTCAATTGAATTATGAGGAGGTGAATGAGCGCCACCACCTGACCTTCGATACCTATGAGCAGGGCAAGCTGAGCCTCAACGAATATCTGGACCGGGTCGTGTTTTACCAGAAGCGTCCTTTCACGCGCGATGCGTTTAAGGAATTCATGCTTGCCCAATCCAAGCCGTATCCTGAGATGATCGACCTGGTTCGCGCCCTTAAGGCGCGCTACCAGCTCAAACTGGTGGCAGTCAGCAATGAGGGGCGTGAGCTGAGCGTCCACCGCATCAAGACTTTCGCCCTGGATGCATTCATCGATTTCTTCATCTCTTCAGCCTTCGTCCACTTCCGCAAACCGGATGCCGACATGTTCCAGCTCGCCCTGGATATAGCTCAGGTGCACAAGAGCCAGGTGGTGTATATCGACGACCGGTCGCTCTTTGTCGAGGTCGCCCGCGGACTGGGCATCCAGGGGATCTTTCATACCGGCTTCGAGACCACCAAAGCGGCTCTTGCCTCGTTCGGCCTGACTTTAGGATAAGACAGGATGTCCCATCCCGGTCCCACCATCCTCGTTATTTTTGGCAGCCTGGGCGATCTGACCTGGCGGAAACTTGCCCCGGCGGTTTACAATCTGCATCTCGACGGCGAGCTGCCTGAGCAGTTCGCCGTCGTCGGGTTGGATAAAGTCAGCGCCAGTCCGGAGGAGTTCCGCGCCCGCCTGCGGGACGGAATTGACCAGTTCTCCCGCCGCGGCAAGGTGGACGCGGCAGTCTGGGAAGCGCTCGCCCCGAACCAGGCGTTCATCTCCGGGGACTTTGGCGACCCGGCTACTTACGCTGATCTGACCAAAAAGCTCAAAGCGCAGGAGAAGAAATGGGGCTCCCCAGCGGGGCGCGTCTTCTACCTGGCGACCCCGCCGGCTGTGGTGACGACCATTGTCAGGGGGTTGGAGGCAGCCGGACTAGCCTCCGATCGGGAGCATGCCCGCATTGTGGTCGAGAAACCATTCGGCCATGACCTGGCTTCGGCTGCCGAGCTGAACCGCATGCTCACCTCCGCTTTTAATGAGTCACAAATCTACCGCATCGACCACTACCTGGGTAAGGAAACGGTTCAGAACATCCTGGCCTTCCGCTTCGCCAACGCCCTGTTCGAGCCGCTTTGGAACCGCCGCTACATCGACCACGTCCAGATCACCGTGGGCGAACAGGTGGGGGTGGAGCACCGCGGCGCCTATTACGAGCACGCCGGGGCACTGCGCGATATGATCCAGAACCACCTGCTGCAGCTCCTGTGCCTGGTGGCGATGGAACCGATGATCTCCTTCGACGCTGACGAGGTGCGCAACAAGAAAGTGGACGTGCTGCGCGCTGTCCGTCCGATCCGCATGGAGCACGTCCACCGCTTCGCGGTGCGCGGCCAGTACGACGCCGGCTGGATGGAGGGCCAGCGCGTGAGCGCCTACCGGAGTGAGCCGGGTGTGGCTCCGGACTCTCCGGTCGAGACCTTCGCCGCAGTGAAGCTGTTCGTCGACAACTGGCGCTGGCAGGATGTCCCGTTTTACCTGCGCACCGGTAAACGCTTGCAGTCACGCGAATCCGTCGTGACGATCCAGTTTCGGCCGGTTCCGCACCAGTCCTTCCCGTCTACTGCGGCCGTCGCCTGGCAGTCCAACCGCCTGTTTCTCTGCATCCAGCCGCACGAACGGATTATCCTGCGCTTCCAGGCCAAGCACCCCGGTTCGAGCTTCCTGCTCAGCCCGGTCGATATGCATTTTTCCTATCAGGAGACGTTCAAGGCCGCTTCGCCGGAGGCCTACGAGACCCTGCTGGTGGATGCCATGCTGGGGGATGCCACCCTGTTTATGCGCGCGGACCAGATCGAAGCCGCCTGGTCGGTGATCACCCCGATCCTGAGCGCCTGGGCGGAGAGCCTGCCGATTGACTTCCCCAATTACCAGGCCGGCTCATGGGGACCAGAGGCGGCCGACGCGCTGATTGCCCAGGACGGCAGGAGCTGGTTCCAGCCGAATTTGCCATCAGGATTGGAGTGAATTCCGAGGTTGGGCCGGATCCTTTTAAAATGAGCGCAGGCCCTGGGAATTCGAGGGCCTGCGTTTTTGCTTTTGGGGAGATTCGTCGGGGAGGCGGCCGGACCGACCTTCAGGGCTGCATTTTGCCTCCCGAACCGGTGTCACTTCACCAGCGTGATTTTTCCAAATGTCCGCGGATCGGCATACGTACGGATGGCTGAGGTGGATAGTATGACCTTTTGACCCTGCGCCACGCTGTCTGCATCGCTCAGACTGACGTTCATCCCGAACGTGGCCCCCTCGGCCAGGGAGATCCCGTTGAGGAGTTCCTTGGGGATGAATATTTCCAGGATGTAGCCGTCGGGGGTTTGTACCTGCGCCTGTTGGATCTTGATCACGCCCGGCGCGTTTGGACCATTAAACCAGGCATATGCAACGGGAGGTACACTGCCGAAGTCGCCGACTGAAACACCGATCTGGTAATCATCGTCGTTCATCGTGGATGTGGCATAATCCTTGTCAAGCTGAGTGTCGAACTGCCATTCCGCATAGTCGCCGTGCCAGAGATCGGCGGCGGAGGAGGTCTGAACGTGGATGTCATCCACCACCTTGACGGCAAAGTACAGCCCCTCCGCGGCCCAGCCCACCCATATCTGGCCGGATAAATCCTGCTGCCCGCCCCAGCTGTCCGAATGCAGGGAGTAGGCTACCTGGGATTTGTCATTCAGGGTGAAAGTCGGATCAGTGGGCCAGTCATCCAGCTTGCCATCGATTTTTATGCCGCTCACCGCATGAATTTCAGCCGAATAGGGGCGGGGAACCGGGGTGGCATTCGGGTTCCCCGCAAGGCGGATGCGCGGTATCCCGCCGTTCTGGAAGCCTGTCTGGATCGCACCGAGCAGGTCGTCGTTGCCCTCACTCAATTCCCAGATCATCACGCCGCCCAGTCCCTTGTCCATGGCGTAGCCTGCCTTGGCCGCGATCGACTGGGGATCGTCGTAGCTGATGAAAATCCCTGTAGCTGGATTGTACAGCCACGGCACCTGCGCTTCGACATCCCAGTAGCGGGTGTAGGTGGGGAGATAGCCGCTCACCAGTTCGGTGTAATCGAAGGAGCCTGCGCCATACTTTCCATCCGCAGCACCCTGGCCGGAGGCATACAGCCCGTTATTTGTTGAGGGAACACCTTTCCAGCCGTGTCCGTAAAACGGCACTCCCAAGTTCAGTTTCTCAGCGGGGATACCGGAGGAGAGGTAATCCTGCACGGCGGCATCCACATTCAGCGAAGCATCGGACGGATCGGCGGAGGATTGGTAGAGGGGGGCATTGAAATTAGTCGTCCCCTCCCAGGTGCCGTGTATGTCGTAGGCCATCAGGTTGATCCAGTCAAGATATTGGATGATCTCACTGCGTTCATACTTCTGGCTGATGCCCGGTCCGACCGGGGCGGCGATGCTCAGCAGGTAGTGCTTGCCACTCTCAGACCCCAGGCTGTCCAGCTCGCGGCGCAGCTCCGCCAGGAGCAGGGTGAAGTTGTGTTTGTCTTCCGGACGGCCGGCGGTCAAGCCGCCGCTGACCGGGTATTCCCAGTCGATGTCGATGCCGTCGAAGACGCCCTTGTACTGCTTGAAATACAGATCGATGCACGACTGGACAAACGCCTGGCGGGAGGCTTCGGTCAGCGCCGCGGCGGAAAAATGGTCCGACCAGCTCCAGCCGCCGATCGAGATGAGCACTTTCAGGTTGGGATATTTCGCCTTCAGTTCCAGCAGTTGGTTGAAGTTTCCGTGCAGCGCGGAGGCCGCGGCTGAATCTGCATTTCCGGAAACGCTTTCGTTGGCTGTGTACACACGCTCGACATCAGCAACCGAGTCTCCTAGGATGCATTTCCCCTGGTCGGAGACGTTGGAAAAAGCATAGTTGATCTGGGTGATCCTGGCAGCCGGGATGCTCGAGACGAAATAGCCGCGTTCAGCGGCCCACTGGGCGTAGTAACCGACCACCCGTTTGCTTGTGGGAAGATTGGACGGGGTGGCTGTCGAGATTGAAGAGCTCTCTGGGATGCAGCTGGATAGGAGGAAAACCACCAAAAGAACAGGGGCGACCATAACTTTTATGTTCATTTCAATGCCTTTCAGATTCAGGCTTCAAGGGTTTCATCACCATATTCAGGCACCGAACAATAGGTTGCGTTTGCGAGGAAAGTCAGCACAACAACCTTCATAGACCCTGTGGGCTTTTTTCTTCATCACATGGTTCCCTGCGATGCAGGGCGAAGCAGAACTACAAACAACAGGTGGGACTTAATTTAAAAATGTGTTAATGGTTTGCCATCGGTTCTAAAGGGTTTTTTCTTTCGAAGCTCCCGACCCAAGCTGGAGAAGCTTGATAGCGATCAGGAGGTACCAGATTAACAAGAACGGCGCGGAGGCAGGTATGGGAATGATATTCAGCGCGGGCGCGAAAGCCTGGGTAATATAATAGCACAAGCCGAAGGCGTGTGCCAGAATTCCTATCCAGGCTGCCGCCTTGCCGAAGACACTGCTCTGCAGCATGACCAATGCAAAGATCAAGCCAGCTAGGGTCACCAGGAAGTAACTGATATAGGATCCATTCCCATAGGTCGCAGCAGTATTCTGGATGGCAAGCAGTGCCTCCCCTGCAGCCAGGAGCATTGCCCGCTCGGCATCGGTCGCTGCGGACGCATATCGATCGCTGAGGAAAAGCATGGCGAAGGCCTGATTCGATGCGAAGTAGACTGCGCAGCCTATAATGCCAAGTGCTCCGGCGAGTATCGTGTAACTTCGATTGACCCGTCTTAGAGCAGCATAAAGGCCGAGAAAGATCAATCCGACCATGGCATAGTTGACTATGTCAAAGAGATTGAGCAAAATAAGTCCAATGAACCTGTCTTTCTGGAGCAGGGTAAACCAGTCGATTACCGTAGCCGGCAGCGCCGTCGGTCCAGTGCGGAGGATGCCCATCCCTCTGAAGAGCAAGAATTCCTCGGCCATGTTCCTTCTGAAGAGCAAAGCTGCAACCACGGCGGCCACTGCGCTGATCCTGTAGAGACTTTTCCACGCGGAGGACGAAGTTTCAGTTTGTTTAACTTGATTCATCATATTCCTTCCAGCTCTCTTGGCAGGATTAAGCCACGATCAGCTCGGTGATATCTTTGATTCCCTGCCCCAGGCTGATCAGCTCGCTACTGGCGCCGGTCTCGACATCTGTCTGTAAGAGGCTGATCCCACCTTCGCATTTATTGACGTGAATGATACTCTGGCTGTCAGATACCCAGCGACAGGTTTCCCCCCTTTTTACCGTGAAGACCAATTTTTCCTCTCCGTCCGGCAGGGATTTTACAAAGATTCCTCCAAGCTTCGAACTTGGCCCTCCCCCATCTAAGCTGCGAGTGTAGGCGAACTTTCCGCCATCAGGCGACCATTGGAATTCATGCCAGAAATAATCACTATCGGCAACCTTGTGCGGATTGGATCCGTCCGCGTTGATCAGCCAGTACTCGTGCTCGTAGCCTCCCAAACAGGCGATTAGCCGGCCGTCCGGTGACCAGGACAGGGGGGAAAGGATGAAATCATCTGTCAATGCATCCCCCAGATGAAAGACCTCCTGTACTTCTCCCCGGGCAATGTAACCTACGTAAATATTGCTGCCGATCCCAAAACCCTTTCGCAACAGCAGCCGGTCGGCATCCGCAGCGACGTCTTGCACGTAATAACCTTCTGCCCAATCCAGAGGTACCGTATTTGAATTTGAAAGTTCGGTCAACCAGTGCTTTTCCTTCCCGCTGCAAAGCAACTGGTCGCCGGTCAGCCAGTGCATGAAGACGGGGCGGGGCTCCTGCTTGTCGACCAACAACCGCCCCGTCTCGAGTTCCCCAAAAAAGAACTGACCGGTCTTCTCGCCTGGCGGTTGGGCCCAAAACAGCAGGCGGCTTCGATCGAGCGAGAGCTGAAGACGTTGGTAAGACTGTAGTTTGTACCGGGATGTCAAGCAACGCAATCCAGAGCCATTATTTGCAGCCGCATAGATGTTGGCTTTGCCCGCCGTGTACCAGCTGTTGAAGATCAGCATATCCTGTTCCGCTCACATCGACCATGGCTCGGCGCGCATGTCCAGTTCGTCAGACCAGCGGACTTGCAGACTGAGGATTTCATCCATGAGATCCCTGGGGATCGGCCGAATATCTTTCGCCGCGGCCAGGAACTCGCTCAGGTTCTCCGGGCGGGAGGTCGAGCCCACCGTGGTGCGCACCTGGGGGAAGCTGTGGGCGAAACGCACACAGAACTCGGTCCAGCTCTGGATTCCGGAGCGCTCGAAGATCGGCGCCACCTCAACCGCCCTCTTCTGCAGGTATTCCTTCCAGGCCGCGCCGGGGATATCACGCAAGCGGAGGATGTTTCCCCCGGAAACCGTGCGCATCGCGATGATGGGTTCGTCGCGCTCCACTAGCAGGTCCCACAGCTCGTTGGAAGCGAAGCGCTGCAAGGGATTTAGGTAGAAAATGTAACCGTCCACGATGCCTTCCGGGTAGCCTCCCTCTAGGGCTTTGAGCGCCACTGACGAGGTCCACGGGAACACCTCAAGGACGAAACGACGCACCAGGCCCTCCTGGCGCAGGCGGGCAAACCCGTCGTAACACTTCCCACCCTTTGCAAAGTCCTCGGCAAGCGGTCCGCTCAGGCACAGCTGGCCGAGTTCCAGGCTATCCAGGCCGAGCGGGTCGAGGTTCTGGCGGATGACATCGCGCAGTTCGTCGAGGCTGCTCCAGCCAATCTTGACGATCAACCTGGGCACCCGGGTGCGGTCCTGGTCGAAAGCGGCGTGCAGTACCTTTAAAGCATCGCCGTAGGTATGGCTGGTGTGGAACCAGACACCCGCGTTCATGGCCAGCCGGGCAATTTTCACGCGCTCATCAAATGGGATCTGGCTGTCACCCAGCCGGGTTGTTCCGTACACGTATGGGGAGAGATCGGTCAACAGGGAGGAATGGTCCGTGGAGGAGGGGGCAGGCATTTTTAGGGTCCTTTCGCGAGGCAGGCGGTTGCAGAGGATGCCGGGCTGCTTTGGATGCAGGCCAGGCGTTTTTGGGGAATGATCCAAATTCTAACATCGAGACCCGAAACTCATAAAGGGGATATTCCCTATGGGAGCCTCGAGCCCACAGGTCCATTCCGGGCCTTGCCGGGCTGATCCCACCTCAAACCGATTGCAGCTCCCCGGAGGGGTCACTGAACTACTTTTTGATTAATTATCGAAGCTTGTTCGCGCTCATCATTTCTAGGAATGCCTCCACCATGCGCGGGTCGAAGTGACTCCCCAATTCCTCCTGGAGGTGGGCGCGTATCTTTTCATCCGGCCAGCGGGCACGGTATGGACGATCGGAGTGCAATGCATCCCAGGCATCCACCACTGAAAACAGGCGGGCAGCCGTGGGGATCTGCTCACCTTTAAGCCCTTCGGGAAAGCCACGACCGTCCCATCGTTCGTGATGGTAGTGGGGGATGTCCAGGGCTGGACGAAGGTATTCGATGGGTAAGATCAACTCATATGCATATATGGGATGCATGCGCATGACTTTCTCTTCACTCTCTGTCAACGGTCCGGGTTTGAGCAGGATTGCGTCCGGGACGCCCATTTTCCCGATATCGTGCAGGAGTGCCCCCCGCCGGATGTGAGTAATCTCCTGGCCGCTCATCCCCATTTGGAGGGCCAGCTTCAGGGTCGTTTCAGTCACCCGCAGGGTGTGGCCTTCGGTTTCCTTATCCCGCAGGTCGAGGGCGCGCGACCAGCCCTCGATCGTCTGATCGTAGGCGATGATGAGATCTTCATTCGAGCGCTGCAGCCGGTTGAACAATTCGGTGTTGTTGATGGCGATCGCGGCCTGGCGGGCAAGCGCAGAGAAGAAATCCATCCAATCTGTATCCACAAATAGGGGTGCGCGGTGGAAAACCTCCAGGACCCCTTCGACCTCACCCTTGGCGATGAGCGGGATGGCGTAGAAGGCGACAAAGCCTTCGCCTGTGGTCAGCTCGGGCCGGGTGAGGGGGCGCTCGACGCGCGAGATGTCCGCCACACTGATCACTCGGCGTTCCCGGGCAGCCTGACCGGCGTAGTCCTCCCCGACGCGCAGCTGGACGTGGGTGATGTTGTTGGTGCGAAAGCCGCGTCCAGCAGCGTATTCCAGCGTGTTCAGACCGGGTTTAAGCACGAGAACAACGGCGGCGTCCACCTGCAGCTGGGTGAGCACTCGTTCAAGGAATACTTCGAGGGTAACCCGCAGGTCAAAGCTGGAGGTGATCACCGTGTCGATGGCGCTCAAGGAAGCGAGACGCTGGTACTGGCGTTCAACCTTTTCCTCCGAATGCTTGCGGCGGGTGATCTCAATAGAGAGAATGAAAATCCCTTCAGGGACGGGTTGAATGGAGAGCTCGAACCAACCGGAGGTGCCATCCGGATAAATGAAGTTGTTCTCCATTTGGGTGGGGAGCCTTTCTGTCATGCAGCGCTGCAGCACACTGAAAAGTGCGGTATTTTCAATACCGGGGTACATTTCCTGCATGGTATGCCCAAGCAGGGCCTCGTTTTTTTGATGGCCCTGGTCCGCAGCAGCCTTGTTCAGGTATATATAACGCCAGTCGAAGCCGATGATCTGGCAGCCTTCCAGCATGTTATCGAGTGTGCTGTGGTAGCGTTCCAGGCTTACCCGCAGTGACTCTTCCGCCTGAACGCGTGTGCTGATGTCGCGGATGATCAAGCTCGAACAGGCATTTCCGCCCTGGTCGATATACTCTGTCGAGGAAATCTCCCCGGGAAATTTCGAGCCATCCTTGCGCACCAGGTTGATTTCACTCCGGAATGCACCTGTGCGTTCCTGCTCTTCAAGGGCTCTGGTCAGGCGTGGATCGTCCGCATCGGTCAGAGCTTCCCGGCCAGCGTTTTTTAGTTCGTCTTCTGTTCGGCCGAAGATCTGGCAGGCCGCCGGGTTAGCGGAAAGGACCCTGCCGTCGGGAGAAGTCATAAGGATGGCATCGTTGCTGGTCTCAAAGAGCAGGCGGTAGCGGTCTTCGCTCTCACGTAAGGCGGTCTCGGCCTTCCGGCGAAGATAGGGGTCGTTCTTGAGCAGGAGAAAGATCAGCAGTGCACTGGCCGCCACGAACCCCCAGCCTTTATAGGTCTGGATCCTTGTTAGAAGGTCCGGGTCGCGGACAAGGGCAGCCAACAAGCGGTCTGAGAAGAGAATCCACAAACCCCCGAACAATGCATACAGCAGTGCAACTCTGACGTGAAGCGGAATGCGGGGTAATTTCATGACAGCTCTCCGATAAATAAATCCGCGGGTTGGACGATGCCCCGCGGAAATATCTCCGTTTAGGATCTGATATGACCTTTCGCCCAGTACCTCTAAAAGTGAGTGCCTAGAAGATCCTGTAGTCAGCGATTATATCCCGAACCATCGCTCCATTCCTTAAAATCCCCTCGTTTCCAGGGCAGCATGCCGGATGGACCCATCCTGAACCTGAGCCCTCAGGTGGTGGATTTGGTGCTATTGGTTCACGTTCAACTTTTGTTTGATTCGCAATGCTTCCCTTAAATGGACAAAATTATGCCGTGTTGGCGGCATGAGCAACAAACCGGAGATCGTCAGTCCTCCCCAATACCGGAGCAGCCAGTCTGCTGCTGGAAGGACTGCCCCCTCATCTCTCAAGTGCTGCAGCCGCGTCGTTTCCACCTTCCGTTTCATTTCCTCGGGCCGTAGTTCTCCGACGATCTCTCGTGTCCGGGCCCTGACGGCTGAACGATATGCCCGCAGGGCATCAATATCGATCCTGAGGCTGAGGTGGAATATCCCTGCTGCATCCAGGGTATTTCCGGTATCCCGGATCGACACCTTCATCTTTGCCGGCCACTCCTCCCCCGAAAAAACCTGTTCCCTGCCTGCCACGAGCAGGTTCATGGTGATGTCTTCGATGCGGGCGGTATGCCAGATCGTCCAGGGGATCGAATGTTCGCTCTTGGGAGGAACGCGGCGGACGACCTCTTCGCTCAAGCCTGACCAGACCTCGTCGTCGAAGGAAAACAGACCGGGCGTAGCCGGGGTGGACGAATGGACCATCGCGTGCTGGACCAGGAACAACTCGATTGCCTTTTGATGCTGATCAGAATGCAGAAGCGCACGGCGCAGCTGCTGCTGTTGCTCGTTCCACAGCCTTCTATGGGGGTCCATTTTTCCCTGCCTTTTTTATCTGCTCGTCCTCTGCTTGCCAGGTGGAGATGGGCTGGATTCGAATGGCCGGATTATTTCAGCAGACCGGCTGCCTCTTTTGCATGGGCCGCGATGATTGCCAGGGTCGAGGCGTCCGTGTCATAGACGGAATACCACCCGGGGGTCTCGTGCGGCGGGTCGCCGATCCAGGGATCGCCCGGCCGGGACTGTCCTGCCCAGGCCCAGAAATTGTCGCCCCCCAGCGAGCCGCCGGTTGACATCGAAGCAAACACCTGATCGAACAGGGCCTTGTAAAACTGGTCCCGGTAGGTAGTCGGAGAGGAAACGTTGTAGATGTCGTGGACGGGATCCCAATCGCGGGCGAGCCCGAACTCTTCGAGCACGAGCGGCTTGCCCAATGAGGCCGCATCCTTCTTCTCGATCTGCCAGATACAAATGGGCGCTCCCCAACGCTGTGGCAAAGGTAGCAGGGTCCTGGGGGTTGTACCAGCCCCAATTCTGCGGCCAGATGTGGATCGTGGCGTAATCGATGTTCGGGCTGCTGTGGCTGGCGATGAAGTCGATATTTTCCCCCGGCGGGGTGCCTTCCGAGCCGGTGGTGACCATGTGATTGGGATCCAGCGACTTGATGTAAGCCGCTGTTTGGAATATCCAATCGGTGGGATAGCGGCGTGGTTCGTTGGCGAGCTCCCAGGAAAAGATCGTCGGGTCATCCCGGTATATCAGCCCGTTGTAAGGGTTGACGTGATTGATCAGCAACTGGATATGGTTTCGATACCACGTCTGGCATTCATCACAATAATAGAATCGGCTGGCATAGGTCTCGTAGGTACCGTAGTCTCCCGGGTAGGGGATGGGAGTCCCATCGTGCCAGGAAACGTATTGGGCCATGCCGCCGGACCAGTACCAGAAGTTGTTGAGCACCATCACGGCCCGCATTCCGCGTTTCCCCATCTCAGCCAGGAGAAAGTCCAGACCGTCCAAGACGCTCTGGTCATAAACTCCGGGGGAGGTTTCCAGGGCGGGCACCATTCGGTGAGGCTCGGTATTTGGACCTTCGGAGGAAGCCATCACGCGCAAATTGGTGATGCCGAGCTGCTGCATGTGGTCCAGCTCCTGGATAAGCTCGGCCCGGTTGCCGCTGGAGTTGTTCACACCCAGGTTCATCCCCTGCCAGAAGTTGGCGCCAACAAAATAATACGGACGGCCGTTGAGCATGAACTTCCCGTTGCTGGCAGTAACAAAGGTGTTGGATGCCGCGGGGGCGGTTTGGAGGGCAGCCGTGGCGGTGGCTGTAGGAACGGGTGGGGAAACCCTGGCTGGCGTGCAGCTGGAAATTACCAGGCTCAGTGCCAGGAGAGCAAGGATCAGCATCCGTTGCTTGGTTTTCATATTATTATTTTGCTCCTGTTGCTCTGTTCGAATGCAGACAGTTTTAAAATTGAATTATAAGGCTATTCGATGACAAGCCTGGGCATACGACAAGGATCGGTAGAAAGAATCAAATAAGCCACGCAAGGAAGGTTGACGACGTTGAGATACCCTGCGTGTAATACAATGTTTTTTGTCCTTCGTGTGCTTTGGTGCAGGAGACCCGTGTTGCCGATACTGCCTGATTCCCACGCTGGAACTGTCCGAGGATGCTCAGGGACTAAGCGATGATCGAAACCATTTCAAGCACTTTCATGCCGAGGCTCTGATCCCCACTTAAGACCATTTGTTCCCTCGCAATGCTTGGGCTGAGGCCGCGGGTGAACAGCCGCCAGGCGATATCCTCGGGAAGCGTCACTTCGGCATCTGGTTGACCCGGAGCGCCTTCGTAAAGATCCCAGGTTGCTCGCTCCCGCAGAAGCGCCCAGCGGCCGCCGGATGCGCCGGTGATGGTGAGGACGACTGATGTATTTTCTGCCGCAGGGCAGGTTTGGAATGCGCGCGGCATCGCGTGGACGAACGCTGCCAGAACGGGAGCCATAACTCTTGGTTCCTTGAGCCCCGGCGCTCCAACCGCATCGCGAATATGCTGCTGGTGATGCCAGCGCTCGGTATATTCCCGGGCCAGGTCCAGCCAGACGGGCGCGGGCTCCGGCCCGGACCAGCTGATTGAGCCTCCCAGAGCGTATGGATCCAGGCTCTTAAAATATTCATTCAACTGGGCCCCCGTGAACTCCAGCAGGTCGATCAGGAGCCGGGGACTCATGCGCTGCGCTGTCCGCACCCAGCCTTGATTCCACTCATTGACGTACGCGACCAGGTCGTCCCAGCTGGTGAGCGCAGCCTCCAATTCAACCCTGTCCCGCCGCCTTGAAAGGTTGCTAATTTCAACTCCGAGCAAATGGAGGGCCACGTCCTTCACCGACCAGCCCGGGCAGGCCGTGGGCTTCTGCCAGTCTTCCGTGGATAGAGCGGACAACAGCCTGATCAGCTCATTCAGGATTTCAGGAAAGAGATCAACTACGAGGATCGGTCCGGGCGGTTGTAAGTCGATTAACCTCATAAGGACACTCCCTCAGTTTTCTCGCCTGTCCGATCGCCCGGGGGATGTTGCTTTGGATTTGGTCGCTCGTTCTTCCCATCCGGTTCTCTACGGCAATATTTGAACCACGATCGTGGTCAGGCGCTGTTACGGCGAGGGCCAGCCCTGACTGGGAGCTTCGCAGGCTTTCTGACTCCCCGGGCGGTCCCGGCTGAATTCCCGACGACCCCTGGCCTTCGTCTGGCCTCCTGGTATACCAGCCATGCTGCGCCAGCTCCGGCGGCGGTGACCAGCACACCGATGATCCAGCCAATATAGGGGATGGAGCGCAGCAGCGTGTAGACCAGCGTACCTGCCAGCATGGCCAGGACATCCAGCCAGACAGCATTGTGTTTGAAAAGCTTCCCCGAGAGCCAGGTGACAGCCAGGAAGGTCACGATGAGCTTCGTCCCGTAGACAATGGCAAACCACAGGACGGCCAGCGCCAGGCCCAGGCTGGCATAGGCCAGTGCCCAGATGCCAATCGAGAGCTGCCACAAGCCGAGGACATTCAGACCCAGCCCCAGGGTAAAGACCAGCACAGCCAGGAGCAGCGCCGCACCGATCCCAGCGAAGGCGATGAAGAGCACCAGCAGACCGAGGGCGGTCGTCCGTGCTGGCTTTTCCCTAAGCTGCTCACCGCTGTGCTTGAGCGGAGCGGAGAGCAGCCACATGGCCAGCAGGCCAAATATGAAGAGGACCGCCCAGTTGCGCAGCAGGTCCAAGCCCCATTTCCCTCCATTGAATTGAGCTGCGGCCGGCTGATCTGCGAGGCTCAACAGTCCGTGGTGCCCGATGGAGGTGAGGCCAGTGTTCGGGCTAGTCGACTGCGGAGCAGGAAAGTGCAGCTTGATGGTCAGTTCGTCGAAGCCCAGCAGGTGCATCAGCCCGTTGTAGAGCTGGATTGGGCCGATGACCGTGTGCAGATCCCGCCCGACATGTCCGGAGAGGCCGGAGTCCAGGCCGAGGGCGTACAGGTCACGCCCGATGGTGGAGCCGCTCCCGCTGGTCAGGCTGACCGTGGCCGCATACAGGTCGCGCTCGAGTGCGGCATGCGGGCCGAGATCGAGGGTCAGGGCGGCGGCGTAGATACCCCCGTTGACCTTCCCGGATATCGAAGCATTCTGCCCGACGAGCACCAGGCTGCCGTCCACTTCCCCGTTGATTCTTATCTGGTTGCCCAGGATGAAAACGTTGCCGTCCACGGTCCCGTCGATGACCACGTTTTGGCCAATCAGGATCACGTCCTGGTCCACGACCGCCCCGGACGGGATGCCGGAACCATAGATAATGCCCTGGGCAGCCGCGGGTGTGGTGACGGCAATGGCCATGACCAGCGCCATACCCAGGACGAGGAGTTTGCGGTGGATCGAATGGACCATACTATCCTCCGTGGTGAAACCAGAGAAAATGAATTGACCGCTTTTAAGAACCCTCCGCAAGCCCCCACGCTTCTAGCGCGAGGGGATAGGCAGGTTTCTCGCAAGGGCTTTAGCCCGCCGATAGGTGACGCATAGACGCCAGAGAACAGTTGTGCTATACTGTGCATGGTTCTTTACCAAACGAATAGGTTGCCGGTTTAGACGGCGAAACTCCCGTCTTGGAAAACCTTGCGAGTGGGTTGCATTGGCACATTGGATATCCTCCAACTGTGGTGCAATCTAAAAGTATCGTAGCCCACGCTTGCGTGGGTCATGCGTAGTCGCTCGGACACGGCGGAAATGGCTTGGGCAGATCATTCGGTCGGAAGTCCCAAGAAGCTGCGGGGCTTTTAGCCCCAGCAGAGTGTCACAGCAGTTTATCATGAACCGCAGAACCGCATTCATCGAAATTTCCGCATGAAATCCGTGTGGATTCGATTTGCGTTTCTCCCTGCGGTTTCAAAGGATTTGTACTACCGCCGCGCCGGTGAACCTTCCGTCGCGCAGCTGCTCCAGCGCCTCGCCGGAGCGTTCCAGCGGAAAGACGGTCACATCTGTTTTAACCCTCACCTGTGCGGCCAGGGCCAGGAATTCCTCGCCGTCGCGGCGGGTGAGATTTGCCACGGAGCGGACGACCCGTTCGCCCCACAGCAGGTCATAGGCAAAGGATGGGATGTCGCTCATGTGGATCCCGCCGCAAACCACGGCGCCGCCCTTCGAAGTTGCTTTCAGTGCTGCCACGACCAATGGGCCGACCGGGGCGAAGATAAGGGCGGCATCCAGCTTTTCAGGAGGATCCTGGGTCGAATCGCCTGCCCAGGTCGCCCCAAGTCTGAGCGCGAACTGCTGGGCAGCTGCGTCGCCAGGACGGGTGAAGGCATAGATCTTCCTCCCCTGGTGTTTGGCGATCTGGGCGATGATGTGTGCCGCTGCTCCGAATCCGTAAATGCCCAGGTTTTCTACCTGCTCGCCGGCCATACGGTAGGTGCGGTAGCCGATCAGACCGGCACACAGCAGGGGTGCAGCCTCCACATCGCCATAAGAAGCGGGGAGTGGGAAGCAGAAACGCTCGTCAGCTAGAGTGTACTCCGCGAAGCCGCCGTTCAGGTCATAGCCGGTGAAGCGGGCCTGCTCACACAGATTTTCCTGGCCTCGGAGGCAATAGCGGCACGATCCGTCTGTCCATCCCAGCCAGGGGATGCCCAGGCGCTCCCCCTTCCGAAATCGAGTGGCGCCTTTCCCGGACTCCACGAGCACACCGACAATCTGGTGCCCGAGGACAAGCGGCAGCTGCGGATGGCTCAGCTCACCGTCTACAATGTGCAGGTCGGTGTGGCACACTCCGCAGGCATGAACGGCAAGCAGCACCTGCCCGGGGCCGGGTCTCGGGACGGGCAGTTCGGCCAGACGGAGCGGCTTGCCCGGGGTTTCCAGAAGCACGGCTCTCATTTTCTTGGGAATGTCCATATTTTCCTCCTGACAATGAAACTACCGGGGCTAAAAGTATCAGGGCAGTGGAGGCAAATTGGCCAGGACCGGCGTGATGCTGGCCCCCTTTTTCCAGGCGCGCAGATATGGATACGGGTCCACCTCGCCGCGGCGGCGTTGCCAGTCTCCGGGATAGGTGGGCCGGGAAATGCCGAAATGCAGGTGAATGGGCGTGGTAATCGCGTCGCCGGTGTGCCCGACCATGCCGAGCAGCCAACCGGCCTTCACCCGGAGACCGACCCTGATTCCAGGAGCGATTGCTTTGAGGTGCGCGCCGTAATAGCGCACACCGTCGTCGCCGATGATGGCCACGCACAGCCCACCTGCCACAGACATGTCTTTTTTGACAGGGTCCCATTTGTCCACATAGGAGACGAAGTCAACCACGCCGTCGGTGACGGCCACGAAGGTGTCTCCATCGAAGGCGAAGATGTCCGTGGCGGGATAGGCGTGCCCTCCCTCCTCGAAACTTGCATCTCTTGCCGGTTGGACTGGAAAGATGTAGACGCGTGGAATGTCGGTCAGGGTAAAAGTCTGCGAATCAGTGGGCGTTTCGCTGGGTGTGGAGGTTTCCGTAAGGGTCTCAGTGGGGGATGCGGGTACCGTTTCCGTGGGGGGAAGGGTAGGAGTGATGGCCCGTGCAGTCGGAAGGGAAACCGCAGATGCCGTCTGGGAAGCGAGACCGGTTTGTGCCATTGAGGAGAAGGGAGAGCAAGCACCCAGCAGGAGAAGGAGCAGGCAGCCGATCCCCTGGCGGGAGGGGAGGTTCATTCTAGATTGTCTTCCTCAAAGCTTCCAGGTCCGGAATTTCGTGTGCTGCCCGGCGCAGGAAATCGAAGGCGGTATCGACCATCAGGTCCAGCCGCTGTTGAGCCACGTCCTGACCTGAATCGATTTCTTCGAGCACTTTCAGCAGGTTGCCGCGCACCCCGCTGGCGCGCCGCGCCCAGTGTGAGTCGGCTGAGAGGCGTTCCAGACGGCTGACCAGCAGGCGGAGCAGTTCAATCTGGCGCGGGTCAGTCATGGGATGATTATAACGTAGGGGCGACCGGCTTGGGCAGCATCCCCGCTGTAGACCTGCTAAAAAGGAAGAATGCTCCCCGGCATCACCTGGTCAGGGTGACCTTGTGCAGGCTGCGCGGGTTATCCGGATCGATTCCGCGGGCCTGCGCCAGCCCAAAGGCGAACAGCTGTCCGGGTGTGACTGCCACGATCGGCGAGATCCATTCAGGGATTCCAGCCGGGAGAGGAACCGCGGTGCGCGCCAGGCTAAGGGCTTTCTTTTCAGAGGAGATAACCACCAGCTCCGGGCCACTGCCGCGGATCTTGGTCAGGAAGGCAGTTAATTCCGCGGCGGGCTTGCCTTCCGGGACGACGGCCAGGACAAGGAATCCGTTCTGCACGAGTGCCACCGGCCCGTGCTGGAAGTCGGCGGAGGAATACGGCTCGGCCAGGACGTATGTCAGCTCTTTCAGCTTCAGGGCAATCTCGAAGGCAGTGGCGTAGTTGTAGCCACGTCCAAGCACCACGCACGCGTCGTCCTTGCGGTAGTCCGCAGCAGCGGGGATGACATTTTTGGCCTGCTTCAAGGCTTTCGAGACAAGCGCAGGCACCCGCCCCAGCAGGCGGCGCTGCTCTTTGTCCTCATTCAATGCCGCGGAAAGCATTGCCAGGGCAAGCAGGGAGGTGGTGTAAGTCTTGGTCGCGGCGATGCTGCGTTCCGGCCCGGCATTCAAATTGATCGCGTAATCCGCCATGGTGGCCAGGGGAGAGGCCGGGTCATTGGTGATCGAAATTGTCAGGGCACCCTGTTTGCGGCCTTCCTCTGCCACTGCGCGAATGTCCGGGGACTGCCCGGACTGCGAGATTGCCAGCACCAGCGCATCCCCCATGCGCGGCGGGGATTTGTAGAGGGTAAAGAGCGAGGGGGTGGCCAGAGCCACCGGCAGGCGGTTGTGCGCTCCGAACAGGTACTGCCCATAGCGGGCAGCATTGTCGGAGGTGCCGCGCGCGGCCAGCATCACGAAACGCGGGGCGCGCTCACGGATGGCCGCGGCGACTATTTCAATGTTTCCACCCTGGCTATCCAGCAGGCGCTGGAGTGCGTCGGGTTGTTCAAGGATCTCGGCGTGAAGTTGGGAAGGGACCATATCTTCTTCTTTCAGGATGATTATATATCCTCCAGGGAGATTACCCAGGCCTGGAAAATCTACTGGTGGGATGGACAGCGATCATTTGGCCGGGTTCCTTCCGGATTGCTCAAGCGGAAGCCTCGGCTGGGCGCGCCATGACCTGCAGGATCAGCCATGCCAGCAGGCAGCCGCCCAGGCCGATGACGTACAGCCAGTACGCGCCCAGCTGGTCATACAGGACACCCGCCAGCGGCGCGGCCAGCAGGCCGACCCCGCTGCGCAGGGTGACATCGAACAGGGAAACCGCCGTCCCTCCCTGTCCCTCCGGAGCGCTTTCCACCAGGTAGTTGTAGTAGGCGGGAACATTCAGACTGAGGGCGATGCTGGCCATGATGCGCAGGACGAAGAAGCTGGGGAGGGAAGGAACCAGGACGATGGGCAGGAAGGAGGCGGCCTGAGCCAGCAGGGAAATACGCAGGATGCGCCCGGAGCCGTGGCGGGAGATCAGCCGGTCCGCAAGCAGCATGAACGGCACCTCGAACAGGGCGCTCACCGTGTTGGCGATCCCGATCAGGCTGGCACTGGCTCCCAGATGGTTCATGTACAGGGTCTCGAACTGCGTCCGGCCGCTCGTGGCGATCCAGATTATCGTAAAAGCCAGGGCCACCATGACCATCTGGCGGCTGCGGGACAGTGTCTTAATCATACGACGGAATGGAACGCGCACTGCCTTCTCTTCAACGGATTTGGGCTTTGCAGAACCTTGCACGAAAAACAAAACGAAAACCGCTGCTACCAGCATGGCCGCATATCCAGCAAATGGGACGTAAAGTCCCAGCCGCTCGAATGAGAAAACCGGCCAGCGTGGTCACCACTGCCCAGCCCAGCGAGCCCCACAGCCGCACCGAGCCGAACCCGGATTTTTCGCCGTTGGCGGCAACAACAGCCTGGACAACTGAAAGCGATCCAGCACCACTCCCGATCAGTGCATCCAGGATGATGAAAATCGAGATGGTCCAAAACAGGCTCTGGATGCCGCGCAGCAGGGCAAAGCAGGCGGAGAAAAGCAGGGCGACCATGATCAGTCGACGCGGATGCCGGGAGGCATCCCCCAGGCGCCCCCACACCGGCGCGGTCAGCATGCCGATGACGGCAGCAAAGGTGGTGAGCAGGCCGATCTCTGCGCCGTTCAGACCCCTGGCTTGATAGAACAAGGTGACAAACGGGGAGAGGAATCCTCCCGCCCCGACCCACAGGAAATAATAAATACGGATCAGGCGGAGATCGCGTATGGAGGAGGAATTTTGCATCAATGGGTCAGACAATAGTCCGCCGGAGACCTCGGTCCCCGGCGGAGAAGAGCGTTTTATTCTTTCTGCAGCATTTCTTTTGTCGTGCGTACGAGTTTATCACGCATGGCATAACCATTCAAGCCCGCCTGTTCCATTGCCAGCAGCACACCGCCCACAACCGGCGGGACGGTCAGGCGCACCAATCGGGCAGCGGGAGCTGTGTCATGGACAGTTTGCCCGAGGGTTTCTGCCAGGAGGGGATGGCCATCGAAGATGCTGCCGATCAGGACAACATCGAAGGCTTCCTTTTCCAGATCAAGCTGACGGATGACTCCGCAGGCCATCTGGCCCAGCTGGTCACCCGCCCAGCGGATCACCTCGAGGGCCTGTGAATCGCCCTTTAGTGCAATATCGAACACCAGCCGGACAAGGGACGGCTTGAACGGATATCTCCCCAAATATACGCCTTCGATGAATTCTGCCAGGCTGGCCGCGCCGGTTTTTTGCAGGAAGGCACCCGTCAGGGCAGTTGAGGAACCGCGTCCCGTCCATTCGAAGCTGATGGCACGCATGGCGCGTGCGATGATATCGTATCCACCAGCCGCCTCCCCGGACCATTCCGGGGCCCCGCCCACGGCGCGGCCCTCACGCCGGTGATCCCGGCTCCAGCCGCGGCAGTTGCATCCGGTTCCGGAAACGACCGATAATCCCCAGCCCTCGTTCGACCCGGCCGCGATTCCCAGGACGGCATCATTGACGATAGTGGGCTCGGATTTCAGACCGAGGGGTCGGATGGCATCCAGGTGAGCTTGGCGCTGGCTCGGCCAGTCGTAACCGGCCAGGCCCATGCCTGCAGCGCTGATTTGCCCAATGCTAAGGCCGGCCATCTCCAACGCCTTGTTACTGACTGCCTGCAGGGCACTGGTCAGTCCATCGTAGCCGACCCCTTCCCAACTGCCTGGACCGGCTGTGCCGAACCCGATCCCCCGGCCGGTCTCATCCGCGATCAGGGCATGGCATTTTGTCCCGCCGACGTCGATGCCGAGGAAATAGCTCATAATTTTTTCCTGTTCCAATCAAAAGATTATGCGGCGCGATCCCAGACTTCATCCGCCACGTATTCACAACCTGGATGGCCTGACTCTTCTGCGATTTTAAATGCATAATGTAGAAATTCCATTGCCAGATCATGCCCGGTTTCAATTGAGAGCAGGACGGCCCGGGCGAATACTCCTCCAGCTTCCAGGAGGCCGCTCTCCTGGTAGTCGGCGTGCACCCGTGCACGATCATAAGGAATTGAATAGTGCTCCACCGACCATTGACCCGCGTCCCAGGTCAGGATTGCATACTGGGCATCCAGGACGCCGTCGGAGGGAAAACAGATAGCTCCGGGATTGAATGCCAGCCTCCCATTTCGCAGGATTTTCCATGGTCTGTGGGTGTGCCCACAGATGAGCACCGCCTCAATCGTCCGGGCAAAGGCATATTCAAGGGGTTCGGGGCGGAGCGTCGGATCCAAATGTTCATCCGTAGCCTGCAGAGATCCGTGGAACATGCGGATGGGCAGGCACCCAGGAAGATCGAGGATGCTCTGCTCCGGCAAGGTATGCAGCAGCTCGAGGCTGGGTCGGTCCAGATGCTGGTACGTCCAGCGTGTGAAGGCCCATTGGTGGCTGGAAAACCACCAGCCAGGGGCGAGACCAGAATCGAAGCGCAGGAGGTAACCTTCGTTATTCCCCAGGACCATGTGGCAATTCTCTTGCTGAAGTCTCCGAAGGACCTCCACTGAGTTTGGCCCGCAGGTCATGTCGCCTGCGACAAGAATCTCATCCACCGGAAGCTTCTTGAATTCGTCAAGGACAGCTTCCAGCGGAGGAAGACTGCCATGAATGTCGGAAATTACGCCCAGACGCATTAACTCGTCATCCTTTGGGGCACATTTATTGGATCAGTTTTTTCAGGTCGGAGTAACCGATGACCTGGACGCCGATGTTCTGCATGAACTCCGTGATTTCCTTGTCCATGAAAGTGTGATAATTTGCCACGCGGCTGGGCCAATCCGGGGCAATGGCACGCAGTTCGGGCGTATCCACCGAAGGATGGAAGAGGAAGTGAGTGACCCCGGGGGGAAGCGCGCCAAGAAGTTTCTTGGCGATTTCCACCTGCCCGTCCGGCTGGTCGAGAGGCATCATCATGATCCCATCCACGAGCGGCATGCCCTGCTCCTCCAACTGTGCAGTGAATGAGGCAAACCCGGCGGCGGCAGGGGGCTTCATGCCCATCAGGTGCTCGTAGGCCGATGGATCGCCGCGCGGGATCATAACCGGCACCCGGGCTTCCTGGGCAACTTGAACATAAGCAGGCAGGAACTTGGGATGGAAGGTGGTGCCCATGTGGCTGTCCACGTGGGTGATGCCGACGCCCCACTCTAGTGCCTTGCGGACCTGGAGCCGGAGTTCGGTCAGAGCCGCATCCGGGTCAGCTTTTGCCTGCGTCTCCTCCGGCTCCTGGAAAAAGAAGCCGTCCGTATCGATGAAACCTGACCCCGGATCGCAGGTCGAGAGCGGGCCCCAGCGGTAGAGGTCCCATTCGGCATTCAATGTGGCGTGCACGCCCATGTCCACGCCGGGATGCGCCTGGCAGTAGTCGGCGGCTGCCTTTGCCCACGGGCAGGGCATCATCACCGCTCCCGAGGAGATGGTGCCGTTTTCCCATAAATCAGTGAAGGCCTGGACGGAAGCCTGGCACATGCCGATGTCGTCCGTGTGCAGGATGACCAGCCGGTCCGTGTCCGAGTAGCCGAGCTTTTTGAGAACAGGGTTTGGTTTCATATGCTCCTATTCAAAAAACTGGGGGATGTATTTCTTGTTTGTTTCGAGCAGGTCGTCGAGCACATCCTGCACCTTATCTGCCGCCGGCCCGAGCGGGTGAACGAGCAGTGCCTGGTAGGCGGCCTTGCGGTCGCCGTGCACGGCCGCCTCGACGGTAAGCAGCTCGTAGGATTTGACCTGGGCGATCAACCCAAAGCAGGCGCTCGGCAGGGGTTCGGCAGGCAGCGGATGGATCCCTTTCAGGTCCACCCTGCAGGGCAGTTCGAGCACCCAGTCGGCTGGCCAGAGAGGGACCGCGCCGTTCTGGCGGGTGTTGACCACGTGAACCTGGCCGAGATCGTTGGCGTGCGAGTTGATCAATTGGGTTGCCAGCGTTGAATAGTAGGCCCCGCCGCGCTTCATCAGATCGGCAGGTGGTTCGCTCCGGGCCGGGTCCGCATACTCGCCGAGCAGATCTTTCTCGATGGCAATCACCTCCTCGCCGCGTGATGGAGGCCATTTCTCCTGTGCAGCCAGTTTTTTATGTGTATAGTAAAAATATTCCAGATAGTAGTTCGGCATCATGCCCAGCATCTCCAGTGTGCGCACGTCCCACTCGGGTTCCTCCTGTTTGCGCATCTCTTCGACCAACGCTGGGAAGAGGCGCGGCCACATATTCTCCCCGTCCAAGGTAAAGCCGCGGTGCCAGGTCAGGTGGTTCAGTCCCAGGGTCTGCAGCGCTGTTCGTTCCGGGTCGACTTGTCTCCCGAGCAGTTCGCCCAGCTTCTCGGCGAGGTGCATTTTCGTGGTGATGCCTACGTTGCAGACGCCAACCGAGGGGATATCCGCGGCATGGCGCATCAGGGCTTCGGTCACCAGCCCGGCAGGGTTTGTGAAATTAAGCAGCAGCGCCCCGGGGGCGGCAGTGCGCATGTCCGCGGCAATGCCCAGGATGACCGGGATGGTGCGCAGGGCCTTGGCCATGCCGCCCACGCCAGTCGTTTCCTGACCGATCAGGCCGTGCCGTTTGCCAAGGTATTCGTCGGCAACGCGCGCCTTCATCTGTCCGACGCGCAGCTGGGTGATGACGTACGCTGCACCTGTAATCGCAGCGCGCTGGTCCGTCGAGAGCACCACCTTGAAGGGATTGCCTTTCGCTGCAACCATGCGCTTTGCAAACCCGCCAACGATCTCCAGGCGCTTGGCGTCGATATCCATCAGGCAAAGTTCTTCCAGGGATAGGCGCGAGGCGCGTTCCAGGAAGCCGTTGACCAGCTCCGGGGTGTAGGTAGAGCCACCGCCGATGACGGTAATTTTCATGTTTCGTTCCTTTTCCAACTCGTGCTCTCGTGAGCCGCCCGTGTAAATAGAGAGGGAATCCCTTATCGCCTTTGAGGGGAGCGGTGTTTTATTTCCAAAACTGCGGCAGGTATTCCGCGTACGCGTTCAGAAAATCTTCCAGGATTTGCCCGGCCTGTTCGATGTCGTTTATCACCGGGTCGAGCAGCAGGCACTGCAGGGCTTTTTGCCGGTCGCCTTCAACCGCCGCGTCCACGCCGAGCTGGGCGACCGTTATTTCACGGCGGCACAGCTCCGCGATCGGCTCCGGCAGCGGTCCGACATGCACTGGGTGCACCCCGGCTCCGTCCACCTCGACCGGCGTCTCAACGGGCGCGCCCGGCGGCAGGTTGGAGATCTGGCCCACATTCGGCAGGTTGGCGGCGAGATGGTAGTGCGAGCCTGCACCCGCCATGTTCTCGATCATCTCCCGTGCGCCCTCGGAATCTGTTTCGAGCAGGCTGTCGATCGAGATTTGGCCGCTGGCCATGTTTTCCATGCGCTTGAGATCGAGCTCGCGCCGCCTTGCGGACATGTCCCAGTCGTAGAGCTTGAGATTATACTTTTCCCACGGTTTTGTGGCGGGATCGGTGACCCAGGGAAGGTACTCGCATAGATGGGTGTCGCCGGGGACTGGGAACAGGCCAAAGACATCGAAGACGCGGTGGGTGAGCGGCTCGAACTTCGCATCCAGCTCAGCCCAGCGCCGCCTGAAGAGAGGATAAAGATCCTCACCGGTGCGCCGGTCACGGATGGAGAGCACCCAGGTGAAGTGGTTGAGCCCGGCGGCGCGGATATCCACACGCGGAACGATCTGGGTGCGCACTTGCGCCTGGAGGAGGCCTTGCTTAGCTGAGGCTTCCATCCCGGTCAGCCCCTCAGGGACGGTGATACCCAGGTCCCTGGCCAGGGCGACTCCGATCATCACATAGCCAGCGAAAATCTGGTGGCACAATCCAACCGCCTTGATGCGGCTGTGGCGGTTGACCGCATCGCAGATGCGGATCATCGGGTTGGTGAAGTTAATAAACCAGGCATCCGGGCAAGCCTGTTCCATATCGTGGGCAATTTCCAGCACCGGACCGATGTTGCGCGCGGCGTGGGCAAAACCGCCCGGGCCGCCGTTCTCAGCGTACGGCTGACGGACCCCGGCCTTGAGAGGGATCTCGAAGTCTTTATTCCACAGCTCTTCACGCGGCCCGACCTCGATGGCCGAGACGACAAAGCCGGCTCCGTCGAGCGCCTCAGCATGGTGGGAGTGGGCGGTAATGGTCATCCCTGCCTGCCACTCACGGTTGAGGCGCTCGGCCAGGCGCCTGACCGTCTCGAGCCTCCCGGCATCGCGGTCGACCAGGGCCAGGCTGCTGCCGCGCAGGGAGGGGGCATCGTTCGCCTCTCCCCTGCCGGAGCGAATCAGTGCAGCGAGAGTATTCTCACCGAAGGAGGCGCTGCCTGCGCCGATGACTACAATTTTCGTGGGAAGGGCCATACGCTCACGCTTTGCTGGCGGAAGGATTGAGGCTGACGTTCAGTTCCGGGCGCTTTCCCAAGCGGAACTCGTAGCGGTTTTCGCCAATCACCTCGCCCCTGGGGGAGGTCAGCAGGACCAGCAGCTGGGATTTGCCTGCTGGCAGGGAAGGCAGGGTGACACGAATACAGGTCGAGACCCCGTTGGAGGGGACATCCACCGGGAAGGTGGCTGAGGCGATGTACCCGTTGTCGTTTTCCAGCCGCCATTCGACCTTTGCATGAAGAAAGGCTGCCAGCAGGTCATTGACGACAAAAAACTCCGAGGGGAGGGCTTTGCCGGCCTCGATCATGTCCGGCAGCCGGAAGCTGGGCAGCACGGGCTGCATCGAACGTCGTAAGGCGTCAAAAGCAGGCTTGGGTACTCGCCAGTAATCCAGCACCGACCAGGTGATGGCCGGCCAGGGGTCCGTGAAGTCGAACTGGATGATGCCGGTGACTTTGTCCGCTTTGTTGCGCCGGTAGGCTTCCGTGGCGACCTGGATCAGCGCTGCCTGGTAAGCCTGGCTGTTGTCGATAAACTCCTCCAGTGAAGCGCCCAGGGCAATCCCGTTTTCGAAGGTTTCCGGCGGCTGGAAATCATGGAAACGCCAGCTTTCCCAGACCTCACGGGCATGCTGCAGCTCCTGCGGTATCTCCTCGGGAGAGGGGAGGCGCTGGTATATGGAGCGCTCGGTCGCCATCATATTTTTCATGGCCCATTTCTCGATGATGGAATGGACCGGTTTCAGGGCAGGGACTTTTTCGGTGAAATTCCACACGGCCGTGCCGGATTTCATGAGCAGCCTGGTCGATCCTTTGATCTGCTTATAGGATTCGATCCAGGACTTCAGCTTGAGCAGTTCGGAGTGGCCGGCGTCCGGCCCGAAATCGGAAAATGTCCGCAGGAGGCTTTCCTTCACCGGCAGTCCCTGGGCACCGTATTCGGTCACGAATGGAGCGCCGGGGAGGTTTTCAAAGTCCCGGATATGGCCAAAATACCATCCCGGGTAGGCATGCCCATCCCCCGTGCCCGAGTTCTTGTGGACATAGCGATGCGAGTCGAGTTTCCGGGCGGTTGCCTCAAGGCGGTCGTCGAGGGCGCGGTTGTGCTGGGGGTCGTAGATCGCGCCCGCCTGACCAGCCATCCAGGGGGCATCGGATGGGCCTTCGTTGTGGCAGCACCAGGCAGCGATGGATGGGTGGTTGGTGAGCAAGGCCAGCATAGCGCGCAGCTGGTGCACAGCTTCATCCTGGAAATCTGCATCGTCGGTGTAGCCCCACTGCAGTGGGAAATCCTGCCAGACCAGTACCCCGGCCCGATCGCAGATCGTGTAGAATTCCTCCGGCAGGACATGGGCGTGCACGCGCAGCAGGTTCAGGTTGGCCTGACGGGCCAGGGCCAGGTCCCGCTCGAACCAGGATGGCCCATCGTTCACGCCCTTCGCCCCAAAAGGATGATCCTTCTCCTGGCTGATTTCCGGGAAAAGCGTTTCCGATAACCACTGCGAGGCGATATAGTTTGCACCGCGCGGGAAATACGGCTCGCCGTTGACGAACCACTTGAAACCTTCCTCCACGCGCACCGTGCGGAAGCCGAACAGCGAAGTTCGGGTCGCGTCTTCGATATTCAGTGAAACGGTATACAGATTCGGCTCGCCGCGGTCCCAAGGGTTCCAGCGGAGAGTTTCCGGGACGGGCAGGTCAATTCGGTGTGTGCTCAGCCCGCGGGGAAGGTCGATGGCCAGGCTGGCCGAATAGGATTCGCCTTTAGAATTTTCCGGGGCGCAGTGGATCTCGAGCTTGCTGCGCTGCTTCTTCGTCCGGTTGAGGAGGGTGACTTCAGCATGTAGGACGCTTTTGCGGACATCCGGGTTTGCGCGCAGGAGTGCCTGTTCGATGGTCACGGGACCGTGTTCCTCCAGGGTGACACGGTTCCAGATCCCGCCGGTGTTGAATGATTGGCCGATGGGCTCCCACCCGCCTCCGGGACGGCAGTCATGCTGGTTGAAGATGCCTTTAATGAGGTTTTTATGCAGGTACCACCCGTCCACTCCGGGGGTTTCATACGGGCTGTCAACCCGCACCGCCAGCATATTTTTCCCCGACCGCAATACCCGGGTAATGTCAAAGGAGAACGGCTCGAAGTAGCCGGTGTGCCGCCCGAGCAGTACCCCGTTGAGATACACATCGGCGAAATAGTCCACGCCGTTGAAATGCAGCGTGGCGAATTTTCCGGGATGAGTGCGCGTGCGGAATTCATAGCGGAACCAGACCACGCCGTGGTGGTCCAGCCCGCCCAGGAACCAGTTCTGTGGGATGCGCATCGTCTTCCAGGCCGAATTGTCGAAATCCGGCCGTCCGAAATCGGGTTGATCGTCAGGGCAATAGCGCCAAACTCCAGCGAGATTCATCGTGGTTATACCCAAATCCTATTTTTTGGGGAGTCCATGCTCAGAATGGACCCCCCGGGCTGAACAGGTGACAGCGAACCTGATGACCCGGTTCGATTGTCATTGCTTCCGGCATTGTACTCCAGCAGGCGTCCATCACCTGGGGGCAGCGCTGCTCATGAGGCACTCATTGCTGCCGCTCTCAACCATATGACGGGCGTAGATTACCATAATTTTATCGCCAATATAGCGGGCGGAGGCAAGATCATGGGTATTCTATATAAATGAGCAGAGTGCTGATAAAAATCCAATGGTGCCTGTCTTTCATAAGATTATCTCCTCCTGGAATTATGAGCGAAAAAAGAAGGTTAGAAAGGGGAATGAATTATTGCTGAGACCTTCCTCGATTCAAGGCTGGCGGCCGCACGACTGGCGGATGACCAGGTCGGTGGGCAGAATCAGGCGCGGCTCAACTTTTTCACCTCGGATAATTTGCACCAGTTGATGAACCGCTACCTGGCCGACCTGTTCCGTGGGGGCATGTACGGTAGTCAACGGAGGGGTCAGGGTGTGCGCAAAGGGGGAGTCATCAAATCCGACGACAGGAATGTCTTCCGGGATTCTTCGTCTGAAGTGCCTGAGCGCCTGAATTGCACCAATCGCCAAATTATCATCCCCGGCAAAGATGGCATCAAATCTGGTTCCATCCGAGATCATTTGCTCAATGGATCGATAAGCTACATTGCTGTCGAATCCCCCATTCTTCAATAAGGACGGATCGAACGGTATTTTGTGTGCCTGCAAAGCGTCCCGGTAGCCAAGTTCACGCCAAAAAGAATCTTCATGACCCTCCGGTCCTTGCAAAAAAACGATTTGTTTGCAGTCGTGAATGGTGATCAGGTGTTCAATGACCTCTTGCGCACCGGAACGGTTTTCGATCGTCACCACCGGGATGTCCAGCGGCTTGGGCGGGGTCTGGTAAAGGAGGACAACAGGAAATCCGATGTTGTACAGGCGGGTTAATTCTTTGGTATCCAGGCTCTCGGTGAAGATAAGCAGTCCGTCGGTGTTGTGCTCCCCAAGTGGGCGGTGGGGGAAGTTGCCGCGGTTCGGCATTTGTGTCGTATGGATCAGCAGATCCAACCCGCTCTCCCTGGCGCCGGCTTCCACGCCGCGCAGCAAGGGCTGAAAGAATGCCCCGCTGATCTCGGGCAGCAACAAGCCAATGGTATCGGTTTTGCGGCTGGCGAGGGTGCGTGCTGCTGAATGGGGGATGTAGTACAGTTCAGCAATCGCAGATCGAACACGTTCTGCTGTAGCTGCATCGACCGGTGCCGTCTGGTTAAGGACCCTGCTCACCGTGGCGATGGAAACACTGGCCTGACGGGCGACGTCCGCAATGGTTGGGCGTGGAAATGACATGTTTTTCTTTTCTATGAAAGCGCTTTCATAGTATAGCCCTTTTTTCATCTGAGTGGGGTGCCAGCGGCATTTTTAAGATTGCGTGAGGATTCTGCTATAATCGACGCGATGATCCTTGTCACCGGAGCAACCGGGTTTCTCGGCCGGGCTCTCACCCGCCAGCTGGTCGAGTTCGAATCAAAGGGTGCGCATTCTTTTGCGCCCGTCCCGCCGTACGCCCAATCTGCCCACCGGTGTGCCGGTCGAAGTGGCCGTCTCCGGTCTGGATGACGTGCGCGGTCTGCGCGCGGCTCTGCACGGCGTCGATGTCGTCTTCCATCTGGCGGGTGGAGAAAACGAAGGCAGCCGCGCCAACCTGCAAGCCGTGGATATCGATGGGACCCGCAACCTTTCGGAAGCCGCCGCGGACGCCTCCATTGAGCGCATTTTTTACATCAGCCACCTGGGAGCAGACCGCGCCTCCGGTTATCCGGTGCTTAAGGCGAAGGGGATTGCCGAAGAGCATCTGCGCAAGTCAGGAGTTCCCTATACAATCCTGCGCGGTTCAATCCTGTTTGGTCCCCAGGATACGTTTACCACCGGACTGGCAATGCTTCTCGCCATCGCCCCTGGTTTCCTGCCGCTGCCGGGGAAGGGGGAGACGATCATTCAGCCGCTGTGGATCGAAGACCTGACCACCTGCCTGGTCTGGGCCCTGGATGAGCCGGCTACAATCAACCAGACATACGACATTGGCGGGAGCGAGTATCTCAGCCTGCACCAGGTAGTTGAGGAGGTGATGGAGGTGACCCGCACGCGCAGACTGCTGGTATCCTGGCCCACCCCATGGCTGCGTGCCATGACCGTGATCATGGAATCCATGTTCCCGCGGTTTCCGGTATCCGTTTTCTGGCTGGATTACCTGGCGGCCAACCGCACCTGCCCGGTGGACACCATTCCGCGTTTGTTCGGTCTGATGCCCGCCCGGTTCGCTTCCCGTCTGGATTATTTGCGCACTGGCCATTGGGGCCGTGCCGCACTGCGCTCTCTGTTTATTCGCCATGCCTGAGTGGACAATTCGGCTTCTCGAAGACCATGAAGAGATGCAGGCGGTTGAAGACTTGCAGCGCCTGGTCTGGCCGGATTCGGAAACCGATGTCGTTCCAGCCCATATGCTGCTGGCTGTCGCTCACAACGGCGGACTGGTCATTGGAGCAACCGTACCAGTTTCGATCCGGGATGTCCCGGACCTGGTCGGGGTATCTTTCGGCTTTCCGGGAATTTATCCCACCCCGGATGGCCCACGCCTCAAGCACCATTCCCACATCCTGGCTGTCCATCCGGATTGGCGCGATAAAGGCCTGGGCTTTGCACTCAAGCGCGCCCAATGGCAGATGGTGCGCCACCAGGGGATCGACCGGATCACCTGGACGTACGACCCGCTGCTCAGTCGGAACGCCAGGCTGAACATTGCCCGCCTGGGCGCGGTCTGCAATACCTACCTTCGCTCCGAGTACGGCGAGATGCGCGACGCCCTGAACGCCGGGCTGCCCTCGGATCGTTTTCAGGTGGATTGGTGGGTCAACACCACCCGGGTTGAACGACGGCTCAGCCGCCGATCCCGGGCCGCCCTGACCCTGGAACACTACCGTACTGCAGAGGTGCACCTGCTCGAGGCGCTCCATGGCGTCGAGCCTGGAGTGCGCCCACCCGGAGAGATCCCGGTGCTCTCCGGGACGATGCAGCTCATTGAAATTCCCGCCGATTTCCTGGCCTTGAAAGCGGCCGACCTGGGATTGGCGCGTGATTGGCGTTTCTATTGCCGGGAGTTGTTTGAAACGGCTTTTGCTGCAGGCTACCTGGTGACTGATTTCGTCCATGATGGAGGGCGCAGCTTCTACGTCTTGACGGATGGCAGAGCCGTGTTATGAGCCCCCTCCGGCCGTGCTCTTCTTGCAGGAAACCGGAAATTTTTATACAATAAAGTCGGCTGATCCCCGAAGGAGTCTCCCATGAGCGAATCCGAACATGCTGCCCTTGAACACATCCGCCAGGTGGTGGATTCCGCAATCGGAAAGCCGGAAAATGCCTCCGCCGCCTCAACTGACAAAGCGGGTGTGGAGAAAATTCCGCTGCTCTCCGTGCCCTATGTTTCCCAGTTTGGTGATGGCGCGGACCAGTTCAATAATGACACGGGGGCGGCTGCGGGGTGCATGCTCGTTCTTGCCTATACGGGCAAGGTGCTCACTCCAAATGAGTTCTTCAAGCAATGCGGTCAGCGGACGGA
The DNA here is from genome assembly GCA_963753465.1 of uncultured Chloroflexia bacterium. GTDB lineage: Bacteria > Chloroflexota > Anaerolineae > Anaerolineales > Villigracilaceae > UBA877. The sequence continues at coordinate 395,310 of CAVWCJ010000007.1, read as the reverse complement.
TGTCCCCCTCTCGCTCCAGCAGATCGCCTCGGTCCTGTCCGCGAACGGCGTGGCAGTCGAGCAGCGGACGGGCCTGAAACTGGGGGAGCTGGCACTAGTGCTGTCAACCGGCCGGCCGGCAATCCTGCTTGTGAAATATGCCGTTCTGCAGGAGGCCGGATTGGCCCCGGAGACCTACAACGGAGCCCATTACATTGTTGCCGTTGGGCTGGATGTAAAAAATGTGCATGTCCACGACCCATTTCGCTACGACTCCAGTGGACAGGGACAGGCCATCCCCTGGCTGATGCTCTACCAGGCCTGGACACAAGCTCCGGATTTCGAACGCGCTGCGCTCATCCCTCGCCAGCCGCTATCTCGTCGTGTGTGCGTAACTGCCGCCACGTTAAAAATAACCAAGGAGCCGGCTGCCGGCGCTGCGGTTGCGGGCACCGCGCGCGCCGGGGATGTCTATGAGATCACCGAGTTGAAAGAGGGCTGGGGGAAGATCGGTGAGGACCTGTGGATCAATATGAGATATGTTGCAGATATCAACTGATATTTTGATTCAAAACGTCAAATTCCACCGGAAAAAATCTTATATCCAACAAGAGCTAAAAGTGATCCTACCTGCATGTCCACCTCCAACTTTGGCGGGAGGGGGAGGGGTTTATTCTCATACTCCTGAGGAAAAAAATGAAACCAAATCCTCTAAATCCGAAGAGTTCAATACCGTCTGTAATTGTGTCTGTAATTGTGATTACTCTTCTTTCAATATATGTAATTATTAATATACGAACTTCTTCATACCCTTCCCTAACACCACGGTATTTGAGTTCCGATTCTCAGATGAGCATAGTATGGAAAAAACAAATAGCCTCAGGTTTGTGCGACATAGTTTCAGACAACAATTTTGTCTATACCTGTAGTATTGATAATGTTATTCTCGCTTTAGATAAAAATGACGGTTCTATAGTTTGGCAAAATAATTTGTTCACAGATGAAGCGGTGAGAGCTCTCTTGGTAGATGGTCCAATGCTCATAATGATTTCAACTACAAATGCTTGCGCTTTTAATACCAGTAATGGAAATTATCTTTGGTCTGTTAAGTTGGGGGATGGACATGTGGGTATTATGGCTCAATTAGATGGCGAAGAGTTGCGGGTTTATTACGGCGAAAATATATTCGAAATCAATCCATCTACAGGTCAAATAACACGTACAATACCGAAGAATTCCATATTATGGATTACTAATAATGCAGAAATCCACCAAGAATATGCCCAAAAAAGTACGAATCTTGTTGCATTTGATCACACCAGTGGGTTCGAATTATGGACTTCATCTGGTCCAGTATTTCAAGCCGTTGAAGGATTATCGCCGAGCTCGCTAGATTTGGACAACCTTATCGTATATTCAGGTCCTAACGTCTGTAACTTAGATGTTTCGAATGGGAAATATAATTGGTGTACGCCTGGTAGTTATATCTCTAACATTGCGATTGATGACACAAAAAGTCTCGGATATATATTGAATGATAATTTCAGCCTCTCGTCACTTGATTTACGAACAGGAAAGATTTTAAAAAATATCCAATTTCTGCCCGATAAGCTTCCAGACACGCTACGCGATAGAGGGTTCGAATATTCAATTTCAATCTCAGGGGATATAAAAATCATTGAATTTGGGGATAGTCTTCAAATCTTCGGTATTAAAAACAAGTGACCGCGTTCATATCCTTTCGCTTCCTTCCGGGTGACGATCTGAACTGCCGGCCGGGCGGTAGCCTCCTCGTTCTTGCAGGGGACCGCCCCCTGCTGCTGGAAGTTGCTCCGCAGGCTGTCCCAGGCGCAGACCATGGCGTGGCGGTTAAAAAGCGTCGGATGGACGAGAGCTGATGGATTCGCACAACCTAAGAGTATATATCTCACGCCTTTTTTATTCACGCACCAACGCCGATCGGTTTGATCTGAAAAAAACTGGCTGTTCGCGTTTTGCCCGTGGAAAAGGCATTTAGGTCCGATAAAGGCGATGCTCTTCAATATATGCGAACACTGCCGGCGGCAGGAAGTAAAGAAAAGGACGGCCTTCAGCGACGCGCTTACGGATTTCGTGTGAGGCAATATCCAGCAGAGGTGCGTCCACGAAACGGACTTTTGACATCAGGCCAGGGACATTTGCCTCCAGGGCAGCCAGGTCGATGGAGTCATTCGGCCTGCGCATCACGCCAAGGAGGCGACAGGCAGCGACAAAATCGGCGCAGCGATGCCAGGTCGGCAGGTCGGCGAGTGAATCGCCTCCCATCAAGTACACCAGGCCTGCCTGGGGATTTTGTTTGGAAAGCAGGTTTACCGTGTCCAATGCGTAATGCGGACCGGGACGATCGATCTCAACCGATGAAAGCTTAAAGCCCGGATTCCCGGCGATGGCAAGCTCGACCATCGCCAGGCGGTGTTCGAGTGGGGTAATGGGCTGACTTTTCTTGTGAGGCGGGTCGGGGGTCAACACCCATAACAGCTGCTCGAGTCCCAGTTCGGCACATGCCTCCTCGGCTAAAATCAGGTGTCCGATGTGGGGCGGGTCGAATGTCCCTCCGAATATGCCGATCAGTGGAGCCATGCTAGAAGTATAACATTTGAGCTGCGGCCCAGCCACGGGGATATAGCTGTTGAAAAATTCAGTGACTGTTCCAAATTTGGTAAAGCATCGACCAAGGGGCAAGGAATAACGGGGAAGGAAACTGGCGAGCCTGGATCAGGCGAATAAGGTAGCCAAATCCAGGCCTGAATTGAGGTGATTGCCACAGTGGGCAATCAGGCGGCTGACGTTCAGGGCGGACTGATCGCGTTTGTAGCCCCGCATGGTGCGATAGCGTTCCTTGATCCACCAGCCGATGGCGCGTTCGCAGGCATTATTGGTGCCATCCAGGAGAGGGGTTCCGGCCGCATCTTTCCAGGTGCGGTAGAAGGTCAAGCGCGGCCAGAGGTTCCAGCGGTCGAGGAAGAGATTGCGGAGGCGGTAGGCGAGGCTGGCGGTGGCGCCTTTGGTAGGGGCAGGCGCCATGGCATAACGCTCATACATCGCTTGAACTTCCGCCTGTTGGTCAGGCTGGCGGGAATGGATCAGCTCCCCCAGGCGGCGCAGATCCTCCAGGGCCTGGGAAGCTTGGATGTGCAGTTCGGCCAGGGAAGGATCCCGTCCCAGCTGGATGGCCTGGCTGAGGCTGGCGATCAACTCGTCCGTGTTGCGGCCGACATGGCTCTTGCACACCTGATGGAACAGCCCACTGTCATCCGCAGCAGTTTTCAACGCATCTGCATCATCCGTGACCAGGGTGTGCGCCCCGACGCTCTCGGCGATTGGCTCGATCCACTTCTGCAGGGTCTGCGCATCTTCGGACTCCAGCTGGTCAATGCTCAATACCCAGCCTGTCAATGGATCCACCGTCACCCCCAGGCTCAGCCATTTCCCTTTACATTTCACACTGGTCAGGTCGGCTCCCAACGCTTTCGTCCGATACCCCTGCAGCAGCTCTTGCTGCTTCAATCCCGGCACCACCTCCGCAGCCGCCTGTAGGCTGCGATACACACTACTCTTGCTCAGATCTACCCCCAGGGCTTCCAACATGATCACCACCGCCCCGTAGCTCAAGCCCAACAGGTACAGCATCACCGCCATCCCTTTCAGCCGCTGTGAGACCTGTGCTGCACTCACTCCCTGGGGATACACCCGGAACGTATGCCTGCACCGCAGACACTTGTATCGCCGGGCTTTCACCGTCTCGTACTGGCTATCGCGCACATTCTTCTGGACCTCCTGCATGGGGAAGAAGTGCTTGCCCGGGCAGCCGGGATGAGGGCAATGCTCCGGTTCTATATAGGTATCGGGATCAACTCTTGGTAAAATCAACTTGAGGCGCATGGTGCTGATGTGCCTTTCTGTATGGATTTCCGGGACAATTCACAGTTGCTCCGGAAATCCTTTTATACCACCCAATTTACCAATCTTGGAACAATCACAAAATTCATCCCCTGTTCATGTTTTCAATTTATAATTTCAATGATTGTAAAAGGAGAAATACATTATGAAACCTGTTTGGAAATGGGTCATCGGAATTGCGATCGTTTTGGTGATCATTGCAATCGGGGTGGGAGTGGTTTTTGCAGTGCGTACCTATCTTCCGTTCAATCGTACCGTGGTGCAGGCTGTCCGTATTATTCCTCGCTCCACGACTCCCTCTACCCCTGGGTCCCCGCCGAATTATTTTAAGGGGCCTGGGTTTGGTGGACCACGGTTTAGTGGGCCTGGTTATGAGATGCGCGGCCATGGCATGTACGGCTTTGGGGTGATGGGCAGAGGGATGAACCCCGTCGGTGGACTGATCATGGGCCTGTTTGGACTCGGGGTCTTGATATTCCTTGTACTTGGGATCATCTGGCTGGTGAGAAGCCTGAGAGCGCCGAAGCTGGCTGTAACGATGGCCAGCTGCCCGAAATGTGGAAAACCTGTCCAGGCGGATTGGAGCAATTGCCCCTACTGCGGGAAGAAGCTCTAATCTGAAAATAGTCAGATCCTTCTCCTCCTTTGAGTAGAGTGAAATAGCAATCGTCCCCGGGTTTTCCGGGGACGATTGCTATCCCATACTATCAGACTCAGTAGATTCCAAATTTGACTTGAAAGGGTGAACTTGCCGTGGCATACTTCCAACTGCCAAGGAGGAAGCGCCATGAACAAGTCCACCCCACCACAGCCGGTCCGATTGACCGACCGCAGCACCTTGAATTCTACCATTGGAGTTTTGGAAGAACATTTTGATCTTTCTGCGGATGGCTATCTTTGTCAGCGACGGGATTTGTGGCAAGTGTTGGTTGCGGTTTGCGCACGGGCGAGCACGATCGAATCGACGTGTAATGATCTGAATGGTCCTGACAGCAATACGATCAGGGTTTACCTCAACCAACAACTGAAGCCGGAGAGGATCCCGTGGCTGCAACGAGAGTGCAATGAGGCGCTGGCCAGCCAATTGCCGTCCTGGCTGTGGGATCACCCCCAGCAGATTGCCTGTGATTTGCATGAGGAACCCTACTACGGTAGATATGACGTGGAAGCTCCTGACAATTGGGTGCGCGGCGACGAAGCCCGGGATGGCACCAGCCATTTTTATTGCTGTGCCACGGCTTATATTATTCATCGGGGAGTGCGCATGACTCTGGCGGTCGAATTTGTCAACCCGCATGAGGCCTTGTCGTGTGTGTTGGAGCATCTGTTGAGCCGGGTCAAGGAGCTGGGCATTCCATATAAAAGCCTGTTTTTGGACAAGGGCTTCTGCTCCATCCCGATCATGACCTCCTTGCTGTCCCAGGGTTTGCCGGTCTTGATGGCTGCCCCAGTCAAAGGCAAGAAAGGTGGTACCCGGGCGCTCTGCCAGGGTCGGGGCAGCTACTTCACCCAATACACCTTTCACAGCCCGATCCACGGCCAGCTTACGGTTCCGGTGGCCGTCGTGCGCACTTTTGCCAAACGTCGCCACGGGCCTCTCAGAGCCCAGTGGTTGGTGTATGTCGTGTTGAACCTGCCCGCTTTGCCCATCCGCGCCGTCCGCAAAACTTATCGGCGTCGTTTCGGAATTGAGTCCTCCTACCGCATGATGGAGAAGAACCGCCCCCGTACCACCTCCCTCAATGCTGCCCTGCGCTTCCTGTTCATGGGCCTGGCCTTGATCCTGCTCAATATTTGGATCGCCTTGCAATGGACCTACCTGCGTATCCGCGGGCGTGGTCCCAGGCGGGTCGCTAATCAATACTTTCGCCAGGATCGCATGCAGCGCTTTTTGTCCCGGGCGATCGAGGCCGTTTATTCTGTCGTAACCATGGTCGACCCACCCAATGTCAAACCTGTTTTCTCAAACTTGTGATCTACTGAGACTATTTTTTGGGTTCGGCCATTTCCTGGCGGACGGTCATCAGGATATTTTCGGCTTTAAGCTCGTTCAGCGTATAGCAGGGGGCTTCGAGGTGATCGGCCAGGGTTTGGGCCAGGCCCTGGTCGAAGGAGGCATGCTCCATGTTGATGACCACAGTGCGATATTCCCGGCCGGCGATCTGCTCGGCGATCTGGTAGGCTTCTTCCTGGGGAGGGAGGGTGCCCAAGGAAACATTTCCCGCCCCGTCAGTCAGGACAATGAGCAGCGGCTCCACATCCGGATGGACGATCTGTTCCTGGGAAAGGACCTCGGAAGCCATCAACAACCCGGCGGCGAGAGGCGTTTTGCCGCCCACGGGGATATCCGCCAGGGCGCGCTGCGCGAGCGTGATGGAATTGGTCGGGGTCAGGATGAGCGTGGCGCGGTCCTTTTGAAAGACGACCAGGCCGACCCGGTCGCGGCGCTGGTAGGCGTCCGTGAGCAGGGACAGGATGGCGCCCTTGGTGGCGGACATGCGCTCGGCCACGGCCATGGACCAGGAGGCATCCACCAGGAACAGGACGAGATTGGCGGTCCTCTTCACGCGCACTTTGCGCTGCAGGTCGCCCTTCTGGATGGCGAAAGCCACCTTCTTGCGCTGTTCGGTGCGCCGCTTCTGGAAAGGGGCTGCAGCCCGGAAGGTGGCATCGAAAGCCACATCATCGGTCTTGCCGTTTGCGGGGCGAGCCTGGATGTACCTTCCGTGCTTGCGCTCGGTGTGCGTACGCGAGCGGCGTCCGGCGTGGTGGCGGGTGAGTTTGTCGAGGGGGGTGTCCAGTCTGCGCGGGGCGAAGGTCTCGCCGATCCTGACCTTTTTCCCGCCATCCCACCAGTGTGCGTCCTGAACGTCAAAGACACCCTGCTGTGGAGTGGGCTCGGGACTCGGTGTCTGGTCGGAGCTTTCCTGTTCCGCTGTCTCAGTTATGACTTTTTTTTTACCGACTCTTCTTCAGGCTCGTTTTCAGCCGGCTCGGACGGCTCCCCTTCGCTGGAAGAGCCCTGCAGCTGCTCAATACGTTCCTGCAGCTGTTCGGGTGTAATCTCGGCCTGGTGGAAAGGACCGCGCTTGATGCGGTGGGGCAGGGCGAGTTCGGCAGCCAGGGCGATATCCCGGTCGGTGATGGCAGTGCGGCCTTCGAATGCGGCGTGGGCTCGCCCAGCTTTCAGGATGACCAGGTCGGCACGGTGGCCGTCCACATTTAGGGAGGCAGTCAGTGCGGCGATGGCGAGCAGATCACGGCGGGTGTAGGTCACCTTGTCCACGAGGGTGCGGGCGTGCTCGATCAAGCTGCTGAGTTTTTCTTCCTGCGGCTGCCACTGCATGCGGAATGCCTCCGGGTCATTTTCGAAGGCCAGATTATGCTCGATGATCAACACCCGCTCGCGGGCATCCTGGATTCCGGTAATTTCCACGGACAAAGCAAAACGGTCGAGCAACTGCGGGCGCAGGTCGCCTTCTTCGGGGTTCATTGTTCCCACCAGGATGAAGCGCGCCGGGTGGCTGAAGGAGATGCCCTCCCGCTCGATGATGTTCATCCCCATCGCGGCCGAGTTGAGCAGCACATCGACCACATGATCGTCGAGCAGGTTGACCTCATCGATGTAGAGCAGGCCGCGGTTGGCTGCCGCCAGTACACCCGGCTCGAAATGGCGTTCGCCTTTCTGGATGGCTTGTTCAATGTCCAGCGTGCCGACTACGCGGTCCTCGGTGGCAGATACCGGCAGGTTGACGAAGGGAATCGGTTTCAGCACATACGGCAGTTCCTGCCCGGATTTGGCGCGCTCGCGGCATTCGGTGCACCAGCTGGAGGGCTGGTCAGGGTCGCAGCCAAAGCGGCAGTCACGAACCGCTTTTACTTTCGGGAGCAAGGCAGCCAGGCCGCGCGCCGCGGTGGACTTGGCCGTGCCGCGTTCGCCGCGGATTAGTACTCCGCCAATGCGTGCATCCACGGCGTTGAGGATGAGGGCTCGGCGCATGCGTTCCTGGCCTACAATGGCAGTAAATGGGTAGATCGTGGGCATGCAAAACTCCAGACCGGCATTATACTGCGTCTTACACAAAATCGGGTAAACCTCCTGGAAACCAGACTTGGAAAGGATTATCTTAATGGTTTGTTTGAAATTTGAGGTGGTATCTACGTAATGATCTGGCCGCAGCGGCTCCGCATCTCTCTGGCTCTCAGAGTGCGCGCAAGATGAACTCCAGACGAATGCTCTGGCCTGGTTTATTTCTCCTTTATTTAATTTGTGATTAAAATGTGAGGGTTGCCAAGTTACCCATTCGCCTTTATAATCCCCCCTAACCTAATTCCTTGGAGTTACTCATATATGGAACAAAATGATGCCCCTCTCGGGCAGGGGGTCACGCCTGAGTCTAGTATGCCAGCCGAAGGACCCAATAACAACCAAACGAATATGGAGACCCTCCTGAAACAGGAGGGCGGGCTTGCCTTAGATTTCCCCCAGCCTGGGGAAATCCGCACCGGCGTGATCGCCAGCATCAGCCCAACTCAGATCTTGGTCAGCGTTGGGGCAAAATCAGAGGGTGCCATCACCGGACGTGAACTGGATGCAATCCCCGCTGAGGAACGTGCTACCTTGGCGGTTGGCCAGGAGATCCTGGTCTTCGTACTTTCCGCAGAGGACACCAGCGGCAATGTTGTCCTGTCCTACACGCGCGCCCAGGAACAGAAAGGCTGGGCGGAAGTCGAAAAGATGCTTGAGGAGAGTGTTTCCTACGATGGCAAGGTGGAAGGTTTTAATAAAGGCGGCCTGATCGTCCCGGTGCACGGGCTGCGCGGCTTCGTCCCGGCTTCCCAGCTCGGGATTACCCGGCGCATGCAGGTCAGTGGTGAGACTCCCGATCAGCGCTACAGCCGGATGATCGGCGAGCCGATCACCGTACGCGTCATCGAGGTTGACCGAAAACGCCGCCGCCTGATCCTGTCCGAACGGGCTGCCTCCAGCGAGACTCGCCAGTCCATTAAAGAACGCGTCATTGAATCGCTCAAGGAAGGCGAGATCTATACCGGGCGAGTCACCAGCCTGGCGGATTTCGGTGCTTTTGTCAACATTAACGGCGCCGACGGCCTGGTGCATCTTTCCGAGATTTCCTGGGAAAGGGTCCAGCATCCGTCCGAGGTGCTCGAAGTAGGCCAGGAAGTGAAAGTCAAGATCATCAGCATCGACCATGAAAAGAAGCGCATCGGCCTGTCCATCCGCGCCCTGGCCGATGATCCCTGGCAGAGAAAAGTTGAAAAATTCAAGGTCGGGCAGCTGGTCGAAGGTGTCATCACCCGATTGACCAAGTTCGGCGCATTTGCCCGGCTGGAGGGCGACCTGGAAGGCCTGATCCACATCTCCGAGATCAGCGAGACGCGCATCGAGCACCCCAAGGAAAAACTCCACGAAGGGGATGTAGTGACCCTGCGCATCATCCGCATCGACCCGGACCAGCGCCGCATCGGGTTGAGCCTGCGCAAGGTGGACTCGGGCGCCTATAAAGACCTGGACTTGAAGCAGATCGACCTGGAAGGCGTCAACCTGGAACTGGTCCAGGAGCAGGCCCCGGTCGAGGAAAGCGCGAAAGTCGAGAAGCCGGCTAAGGCGGGGAAAGCCCCAAGGAAGCCGAGAGCTCCGAAGGTGGAGCCCGCTCCTGCAGCCGAAGAAACTCCGCAGGTGGAGATCGCTCCAGCAGCCGAAGAAGCTCCGCAGGTGGTAGCCGCTCCAGCAGCCGAAGAGGCTCCGCAGGTGGTAGCCGCTCCTGCAGTTGAAGAAGCTCCGCAGGTGGAGACTACTCCTGCAGAAGAAGAACCTCCCAAGGACGAAGCAGTTCCGGACGAAGCAGCTCCGGACGAAGAAGCCTCCGAAAAGAAGGACTGATCGCATCAGACCCGGTTTCTCCCAGAAACCGGGTCTGTTGATCCTCCCATGTCCAAATTCCTCATTGTCGACGCTCACGAAGATCTTGCCTATAACATCCTGAACTTCGGGCGGGATTACAACCTGTCCGCAATGGAAACGCGTGACTCTGAAAGGGAAGCCAGCTCGGCAGCGCCCGAACATAATGGCGATACCCTGCTGGGCTGGCCAGATTATCAGCTTGGACGTGTGGCCGTGGTCTTCAGCACATTGTTCGTTACCCCGCTCCGCCGCAGGGAAGGCATTTGGGAAAAGATTTATTATTCTGATTTTGATCAGGCACACCGCCGGTATCGCGACCAGCTGGATGTCTACCACGTGCTGGCCGACCAGCACCCCGAGCATTTCCGCCTGGTCGGCTTGCAGTCTGACCTTCACGCTGTTCTTGAAGATTGGAACGGATCCAGCGAGATCCATCCGGTCGGGCTGGTCCCACTGATGGAGGGGGCGGAGGGCGTGCGCCATCCATCCGAACTGGACGAGTGGTGGCAGCAGGGGGTGCGCATGATCGGGCCGGCCTGGGCTGGGACGCGCTTCTGCGGCGGGACGCGCGAGCCTGGCCCGCTTACCGATGATGGCCGGCACCTGCTGGTAGAAATGGCCGGTGTAGGCTTCATTCTCGACTTGAGCCACATGGACGTGCTCGCTGCGCATCAGTCCCTTGACCTGTATCCGGGTCCGATCATCGCCAGCCATGCCAATGCGGCAAGAATCATCCCAGAATACGAGGGCAACCGAATGCTCCCAGACGAGGTTATTCGCGGCCTGATCGAACGCGGCAGCGTCATTGGCGTGGTCCCGTTTTGTAAATTCCTGGATTACCGCTGGAAACTTGGCGATGCGCGCGACCCGATCACCCTGGAAACCCTCGCCGACCAGGTGGACTATATCTGCCAGTTGGCCGGGAATGCCCGCCATGTAGGGCTGGGCAGTGATTTCGATGGAGGATACGGCGTGGCTTCCGTCCCTGCAGGAGTGGATACCATCGCTGACCTTCAGAAACTTGGTCCTGTCCTTACCGCCCGGGGATATAACGATGAGGATGTCGCCAATGTCCTCGGCGGAAACTGGTTGACCTTTCTCGAGACTCACCTACCCGCATGAGCACACCTGAAGCCTCCTCCATCTCTCCGGATGCCTCATTGGGTCACGTGCCTTCACGCTGGCGCGTCGGTTTTGGGCTGGGGCTGACCTTCTTTGGCTTCTTGGTTTTTTTGGTCGGTGCCAGGCCATCGCTTTTCCATCTCGACCGCAGCCCGGTGGTCGGTTTCATCCAAATATCCGTCTTTCTGGTCGGTCTGGCAATCATCTGCTTAGGAGGCTGCATCAGCCTGCTGGCCTACTGGGGGAACGGCGGACGCACCATTGCTGCAGACATCGGTTCTCGCCTGGTGGCCACGGGGTACGTGGTGGCTGTCTTTGCTGGCATGGCGGACGTATTCGGCTTCGGTACGCGGCCCCTGCCGGCTGTCCCTTATTTCGGTCATTGGCAGGCAACGGGGGTGGAACTTGGTGAAGGCATGATTGCCCTGGGATTCCTGCTCTTGATCCCCTATCAAAAGATGCGGGGGATAAGAAATGAAAAACGCCCCACACAGGGCGTCTAATCCTTTCGATTGAAATAAACCGTCAATCGGGGGGGACAATTCTAATTTCTTCTTCAAGATGCCTGCAAATAGGCCTGAATGGATACATCCGGCCTCAATCGGATCGACGCGGTGGAGGCGAGGCGCGAGGCTGCTCCTTTGAGGGTTTCCCCGCTCTCGGAGGTGTACGCCGGGAGCACTTCCGACACGGGAACGGCACGGTGGGCATGTTGCCAGAGTGCAGGATCCAACAGGCGCCCGTCAAAGATGATCAGGTCGAGATCAATCGTGCGCGCGGCGTATTTATTGGCAGTCCGGACCCGGCCCAGGCGCGTCTCGATGGGGATGAGGATCTGGTCTTTAAGAAATTTTGCTTCGAGGTGGGTCCGAGCCAGTATGGCTGCATTGAGGAAATTGGGGCCCTCTGAGCCAAATGCCGGTGTTTCCCACACTGAGGAGACGCGTACGACCTCCAGCTGCTCTTTTAGCAGGTTGACGGCCAGAAGCAGGTTTCGTTCAGGCTGGATATTTGATCCAAGGAGCAGGCATGCCTGGTGCCCCGGCTCATTCAAGGTCAGTCCTCCTTCGATCGATCGATTTCGACGCCCACCGACCTGGAAAAGCGCACGGCTCCCGGCTTTTCGACTCTTACCCGAACCTTTTGCACTCCTGGCTCTTCCAGGCATAAACGCGCCAAGTCTGCGGCCAGGGCCTCAACCGTAAGCCGTTTAGCGGTCTCTGCGTGCGCCTGGACTTTTTTTGCCACCGAGCGGTAGTTGACGCAATCAGCAAGCATATCGCTTTTCCCTGCTTTTTTCTGGTCATTGAAAAGGACGATATTGATCAAAATGTCCTGAGGCTTTTCGCGCTCCCACTCATTGACCCCGAGGATGCCGCGCACCAGCAGGTCGTTAATAAAGACTTGATCCATATCTCCACTCCTTTTATCGCTATTTGATTATTAAACCAGGTGGCGGCCGCCGTCAAGGCTCAGGATTTCACCGGTCAGGTAGGCCGGGCCGTCCAAAAGGAAGATCAACGACTGCCCGATTTCATCCAGCGTGGCAGCGCGTTGGGCAGGAACTTCAGCCAGGACATTTTTGGGCGGGGCACCCGTGCTCGGCGGCAGGACGACTCCCAGGGCCAGGCCGTTGACGCTTACCTGTGGAGCCAGGGCGACCGCCAAAGAGCGGGTCAGGGCTGCCAGGGCGGCACTGCTGATCATGTATGGCAGGTGGTCGGGCCTGGGGCGCAGCGCCCGCCAGTCCAGCAGGTTGACGATGCGTCCGGTCCCCCTGGCTTGCAGGGAACGGGCAAACGCCTGGCTGAGCAGGAACGGCGCGGTCAGGTTCACCGCCAGGGTCCGGTTCCAATCTTCGATGTGGGTGTTTTCCCAGGTCAGTGGCTCATAGATCGAGGCGTTGTTGACCAGGGCAAACAAGGGCCCGTGTTCTGCCGCGCGCTCGATCAGCCCGGAGGCCTGGGCAGGGTCGGATAGGTCCCCCTGCAGGCAGAAAGCGTTCCGTCCCAACGCCTTGACTTCCACCAAAAGGCTGTCCGCGTCGTCCCTTGACCGGTTGTAGTGAATGACCAGGTCGCCTCCGGCATGGGCGACGGCCAGGGCGATGGAGCGGCCGATCCGCTTTGCTCCACCGGTGATGAGAACGGTTTTGCCATCCAGGGACATATCTACATGATCTTATCGCAAAATTGTGGGGCCGAGGCTACTTTTTCAATCCGAATGTGGTGAAAAACTCGGTGCGTAGGGAGGCATCATTGGCATAATTGCCCCGCCATACGGTTGTTCGTGTGATCGGGGACATTTCCCGGACCCCGCGCATTTCAACACACAGGTGGCGCGCCTCCAGGTAGACTGCAACACCGTGCGGGTGGAGCATGGCATCCAGGGTATCCGCCACCTGCTGCCCAATTCTTTCCTGGACGGCGAAACGCTTGGCATACAGACGCACGAGCCGGGTGAGTTTGGAGATACCGATGATGTTCTCATGGGCAATGTAGCCGATATACGCTTCGCCATAAAAGGGGAAGACGTGGTGCTCACAGAGTGAAAAGAACTGGATAGGTCCCTCGACCACCTGGCTCAACCAGCAGTCCGGTTCGCCGCGGCATTCTGTTTCGAATGTCTTAATCAGCTTGGGATCCCCATCGTAGCCTTCGGTGGCATCCATCAACCCCTGGATGAAGCGGCGGGGAGTGTCAATGGTCGCTGGGGTATCCAGGTCCAGCCCGAGGGCGGTGAAGATCTCGGCAGCATAGCCCTCAAAACGGTGGATTTGTTCTTTAGAAATCTGGCGGCGTTTCAGGACAGCTGGATTGGTTAATTCTAATTCGTTTTTAGTTACCATGATGTTTCTCCGTCTAGAGTTAAAACCAAAAAAGCCCGGAGAGCCTTCGGTTAAGGCTCAAAGGCATTGAATGAAATCCTTCACTCAGGCTGCAATAAGGCTCTTCAGGCGCTCAGGGTTGAATGGACCTGGATCAGCGATCAGCTTGCGGGCAGCAGGGATTTTTTCCCAAACATTCCAAAGCAGCACCCCGCGCACCCGACCATCCTTTGTGTAATAGATCACGCCCTTCTGGAATGGTTCCTCCCAGTCCGGGACCATTGCCAGCCGCGCATCCAGCTCCCCCACAGCTTCATAGCCCAGCTCGAACAGGTCTGAATAAAAGAACGGGAGGTGGGCATAGGGTTCGGAGGCCCCGGCCATGTTGCGTCCGGCCTGGCGGCCCATGCTGTTGGCATTGTCCTCGTGCTCGACGCGCATGCGTTTTTTTAGGTCCTGGTTGTAAAATTCGGCCACATCCCCTGCAGCAAAGATGCCAGGGTGACTGGTCGCGAGGCTCTCATCCACGACGATCCCATTGCCTGTTTGCAAGCTGGCGGCTTTGGCCAGGTCTAAGTTGGGTTGGATGCCGATGCCGGCAACCACCTGGTCGGCGACGACCTCTCGTCCATTCTGGGTGCTCAAGGAAAAGCGTGTGCCGCGCGCTTGGATCCCGGTCAGCTTTTCACCGCTCAAGACCTCGACACCTTTCTTCCGGAAATATTCATTCAGAAATTGGGATAGGTCACGTGGAAAGACCATCGCGCCGATCCCCTCCTCGGGGAACAGCATGGTCACTTTTTTCCCGTTCATGGCGAGAGCAGCCGCAATCTCCGCTCCGATGAAGCCTCCGCCGATAACGGCAAAATTCTGGCCGCGCTCACAGGCCTGGCGCAGGCGGTTGTAATCGGCCAGGGTGCGGTAGTAGAGCACATCATCACCACCAAACGGCAGCCGTCGGGGAGTGCCTCCAGTGGCGAGAAGGATTTTATCGCCATGGTAGGTCTCTCCCTGATCGTCCTGGACGAGATGTCTGTCTGCGTCCAGGGAAACAGCCCTGTGCCCCAGGTGAAGGTCGACCTGCAGGCTGTCCGTCTTGCGCCAGATGCCCTCCAGCGGCTTGCCCTTCCATAGGCCCTTGCTGAGGGGTGGGCGGTTGTAAGGAGGGTCAGCTTCCTCTCCGATCATCCCGATCGAACCCTGTGCGTCAAGCTCGCGGATGCCGCGCGCGGCAGCATCCGCAGTCATGCCCGTACCGATAATCAGATATTGACAATTTTTCATGGAGTCCTTCCAAGAGAGATGCGAAATTGATCCCTTCTCCTCCTGCCAATCACACCTGCTATCCGAGGAGTTTACTTTTCACGGAGAAAAGCACCCCCTTGGGCCAATCCAAGACCAGTTATTTTTATATTTATTAAAAATATAATATTAATTATTGAGATTGTCAAGCTTATAAAGAGCCATTAAAGCACTGTTGATTTGTACAAGAGGAAAGAATCCGCTGCTCCCCGTATGCCTGTTCCCTCGCCAGCATACTGGCTGCAGTGTGGAGTATTATCTCATAGGGGTCGGGCAATGCTCTGTGACTGGTCCTCTTTAAACCCCGGCAAAGGTCAGGATCAGATCGGTCAGGAAAGCAAAGGTGAATCCGACCAGTACACCCCAACCGGCCTGGAGCCGCGTTTCCGGTTGGTGGTTGAGGTGGAATAGTTCACCGATAATATAAACCAGAGCGCCCGCGGCAAGGGACAGGAAAAGAACCGACATCGCGTTCGAGACGAAGAAATAACCGACCAGGGTGCCAAGAAAGGTGGGTCCGCCGCCGATCAGGCCAGCCAATCCCAGGAATCCCCATGAAGGGCGTTCCCCACCGATTAATGGCCCAATAATCCCGAGACCCTCGGTTGCATTGTGCAGGCCGAAGCCAACGATGAGGATCAGTGCGAAAGCGATCTCGCCGCGTCCTGCCGACTGGCCAATCGCCAGCCCCTCGGAAAAATTATGCAATCCGATTCCTGTGGCGATCATCAGTGCCAAGCGGATTGGGGAGGGTGCTTGGCCGGTTGAAGCTGAAAGCCTGAAAAAGCGTCGCTCGAAAGTAATCAAACCGAGCAGGCCGATGCCGAAACCGAGGATGAAGATAGCCAGAAGGATGAAGAATTGACCCTTGTTTGCCTGCTTCAGAGCCGCCTCAATCGGTTCCGCGAGCTGCCTGAAAATATCAAAGAATAAGAAGAGCAAAATACCTGTCGATAGCAATGAGAGGAAGGTGCGGACTTTACCCGACATCCCTTTGATCCTGCCGGCAGGCAGTCCAAGATAAATTGTTAACCCTGCTATCGCGCCGAGTAATATTATTTTTGTAAAACTCATGAATCCCTTTTCCCTTCAGCGGTGAAATAAAAATACTTTACAAAGAGGTGTCCGAATGGATCGCCAAATTATATCAACAAAAAGGATAATCTTGATCTAATTAAAGGCTGGGAAATGACATCCCGGACGCCCCTTGCTAACCTCGCCAGCTCATTATCGTAGCGTAGCTGGTCTGGTGAAACGCCTGGTTTAAGCACCTTGACAGCCACCACGCCGGGTTGAAAATGTCGAGTATGGACGAACTAAAATAAACATAGACCTTGCGTACTGTGGCAGCCAAAATTGGTAGATCCTTGGCGTCAGCGGTTTTTGACAATGCCTTCATTTTAGCCACGGCCTGATTTAAACCCACATCGAGACAACAGCCCAATAACAGCTAAAATGCCGGCAAAGCAGCCGGCATCTTTATTCCAAATACCTTTCAACCTCAGTGATCATCTGTACGCTTTGTACATAGATATGCTTTTCTTAATCGACTGACCCAGTCCCAAGAAGCCAGCTATATTTCAAGACGATCCCTTAACATAGGATAACTTTTCGCAGATGGAACCGTTCTTCACTTTGAATATATCGACTCCTCGGACATGTCCCTTTTTTCCTGCCAGATCCACCCAGTCGTATGTCCCACGCATAATGCACCGAAACCCAAGGCTAAAAATCTCCTCGATTTCGCAGTTGGCCTCGGGCGACTCGTGGAAAAAGTCCTTCCAAAACTGATTTACTCTTTCCTTCCCCGAGTACACAGTGCCATCGGGGGCTGGATAATTGTTTTCAAAGACGCAATCATCGCTCATAAGCTTCATCATCCCTGCAACATCATGACGGTTGAAGGCCTCATTGAACTCGAGGACGATGCGGATTGCAGATTCAAACCGTGACATGCGGGCTGGACTCATACAGGTACCACCTCCTTCAATAAAGACATCGGGCTGCCTTACGGGTGTGCCAGAGATTGGTGACTGCCGTTTTCCTTTCCTTGCCGTATTTCGTGACTAATCATCGTAGAAGTTCCGGTATGCCAAAGGGATGAGATCACCAATGCCCACCTTGATAAGTTTGCCATCTTTGTCAAGGAGCACCATGGCTTTAGGCGCATAGTCCCACAACAACTGGCGACAGTTTCCGCATGGAGGCAACAGCGGATAGCTAGAATTCCATCCCCCGACGGCTACTATTGTGATGAACTCCCTTTCTCCGTGACTGATGGCTGTCCCAATAGCAATAGGTTCCGCACACGGACCATAGCCACACGAGTCCACATTCACCCCTGTGTAAATCTTTCCCGACGAGCAAAGAACAGCCGCTCCAACTGTATGCCTTTCATCCCTGAAATTCTTGGCGATCACCTCGATGGCAGCTTGAATGAGCAGATGATCCTGGGCGGTGATTTCGAGGTATTTCATTGGCAATTTATCTCCATGTCTCCGTGGTAAAAAGTTTCAGGCTTGGATCACGAGTAGCGGCGAGAATGGCAGGATTCCTTTACGTTATCATGCCATTTCTGGCAAACCACCACAGAAGCAAGCGGCGACTGCTTTCCGCTGGAGCCGTTGTAGGGTGGCCTACTGAGTCAAGAATAGCATAATAGGCATTTATCCTTGCCTCTTAGACAGATTTTACTACCTCCCTGTCCCCGAACTGGAAAAGTTACCAAACCCGCCGTAAAGCCCCTAGCTTCAGCCCTAGGGAGTTTCAGGTTTGAGACGCCAACCTTGTGATCCCTTTTTATGGGATCCACGGATTTAGCCTATTTTCAAAACCGGGAGATTTGTTCCGGAGATGAATTAATAGGACAACCGATACCCCGATCAGGCCGTATTAATGATGGACCGGCTGCTACATGTGCAGGTACTTCAGAACTTCGTAGACCAGCATTGCGGGCCAAACGATGCCTTTGAAAAATCCCAACACGCCAAGCCAGAAGGTAGCGGCGTGGGTGAAGTAATATATCCAGGCGCCAATGAGGCCCAATCCGTAGACGGCTTCTGATGCGCCACCCTGGCGAATTACTTTTGTTTTCTGATGTCCTTGTTCTGTCTGTTTTGTTTCGGTGGCCATATGTTCTCCTTTTTATTATCCTTTTTCATGGAAATATACGCTATTCAATCAACCGGGGTTGCGACCTTCTCGACAGTAAAGGCGATCTAATATCAATGTTATAAACACCAGGTTGTAGCCACGACCGAAAGTGGCGGCAATTCAAGCTGTCCTTGCCCCCGAACGATCTGGGCGGCGTCAAACGGGCGTAATTTAACCACCTCCGGTTGCTCGTAAGAGTTGGACGCCTTAGGCCCAGGGCCGGAAAGAAACTCGGCACTTTCCAGCGCTACGAATGGATGATCGGCGAGAGCCAGCCTGACCGGCGCAGTATCGGCAAGACTACGGTTCGTGAAGAAGGCATGCAAACGGTCACCTGCGAGAATGGCACTGGTGTCTATGTAAGCTGCTCGGCCATTCGTTTTGCCTTCATAAACCGGACCTTGCACTGCTGGCTTAAGTGAAATCCCCGTGCGCCGCTTGGCAAACATCTCAAAGGGATAAAAGATAGATTGAATGAGCAGATCATCACCACGGGTTAGAATAGGCGCGATAACATTGACGATTTGCGCCAGGTTGGCAATCTTGACTACATCGGCGTGACGGATGAAGCTGTTAAGAAACCCGGCAACCACCAGTGCGTCTTCCAGGTTGTACACTTCTTCAATCAAGTGCGGGGCAAATTTTCCCTCACCGTTCATTTGCTGGTTCTTATACCAGACATTCCATTCGTCAAAAGACAGGTAGGCTCGTTTAGGGCTGCGCCGTTTGGCCTGCACATAGCGACACACTGCATCCATCCCTTCAATTTGGTGGTCAATGGAGTTTGTGACAGCGAAATAATCGAGAGCATCGTCTGCACGATTGTCTACATAGCGATGCAAGCTGATGTAATCCGTCTGATCGCCCATATATTCTAGAACCCGGCGATCCCATTCCATGTAGGTCGGCAAGCTAATGCCGGATGAACCGCACACCACTAATTCGACGGATTTATCCACGTCCTTGATCATCTTCGCGGTCTGTTGAGCACGAATGGCATACTGATCAGCCGGTACATGACCCAATTGCCATGGACCATCCATTTCATTGCCTAAACACCACAGTTTGACCTCGTGGGGTATGGCATGACCGTTTTGTACCCGTAGGCTGGCATACTTAGTCTCCCCAGAGCTATTGCAATACTCCACCCAATTCCGCGCTTCCTCTGGCGTGCCGGTGCCCAGATTAACCGTCAGCATAGGCATCCAGTCCATCAGGCGGCAGAGAGTAATGTACTCGTCAGTGCCGAAATGGTTGGGCTCGGTGCTCTGCCACGCCGGTTCCTGAAGTGTAGGGCGACCGGCGCGTGGGCCAATGCCGTCCAGCCAATGATAGCCGGATGCAAAATTACCGCCGGGATAACGCATTATCGTCATCTTCAGGCGTTTCAGCGCAGCCAGCGTGTCGGCACGAAAGCCATCCTGGTCAGCGTGTACGCTGTGCGGATCGTATACTCCTTGGTATACGGCACGCCCCATATGCTCCAAAAAACCGCCAAAAATGCGCGGGTCAACCGGACCAATCTGATATTGCGTATGCAGAGTGATGAAGGTAGTGTCTATTTTTTCCTCCTGCGCGAACTTCAAATAATCTAGGTGACAAGGTCGCTTATAGAAAATTGAATTCGTAGTGGCTCAAACAGCCCAGCTATGCTTTTTAAAATTCAATTTTGCAGGATATATGAATGCAGTATATGACCAAATTCTCCTATGAACAATGCCCAGGTTTTTCGCTGCTTCAGCAGGTCAGGAATAAGGATCAGGTTGATAACCTGGTGATCAGCAGCCCCCTCCTACTCGCATGATATTTGGTTAGATTGCATCAAGGATAAAGCGACATGCCTCTCGGTATAACAAGCAAGGAGGATATTCATGGAACCTGACTTGCTCACTTTTGCCATTTTTTGCCTTTTCCAAGGGCAAAAATCGAATTTTCAGGACACTAACGCTCTTATGGTAAAGATCTTTTGGCAGATGCAGAGGTCCCCGAGACTTCTTTAAAGTAACGCTAGATAAGTTGTCTTTGGGACACTAAAATGAGCAAGTCAGGTGGAATGACGAAAATGGTACTCTCGGTGGATGTGCTAATCTTCTATTTAAGATGATAATTATCCATATATAATAATTGGGCTTGTTTATTTACCAAAACTTAAGGAGCCATCGAATATGAACTCACGCCGTTTACAACTTATTATCAGCAGCCTTTTGTTTTTCGCCGTTGTTGCAGCCTGCTCATTATCACCAGCAAGCTTACCGAGTGGGATAAGCGTGCCTGTCAGCGGATCAACGGCTACCCAACCTCCCGCCTCTGCTACATCAAGCCACGGTACGCCTGACGAGGCTATGGCAATGCTCAAAAAGGCGGTGGAACATTACAATTCAGTTGGGCGTACGCAGGCGCTTGCGGATTTCACCAATCGGGTCGCGCCATTCTTCGATCGCGACCTCTATGTTGCATGTATTAATTCCCACCTAATTCAAAGTGCGAATGGCGGTTACCCCAATTTGGTCGGCTCGGCAATCGAACCAATCAGTAGGGCAGCTTGGGACGCTGCATCAACAACCACGATCGGGTCGGTCAGTTATGCATGGCTGGATCCTGCCACCGGGACAACCGAGCCGAAAACATTTTATTACGAGAAGGTTGGCAGCGACGTCTGCGGTGTCGGCGCCTATAACCCCTAGAATTGGGAAATCAGAACAGGTTTCGAATGCACATAAGTTTCACGCTCTGAAATGCGGTACTATGTACGCACCCTAGCTGTGTGGTGCTGACCTGCCCCCAAAAACCGATTCATTTCCAAATCCGCTTCAATTTCAGGAGTGCCCATGTGGGGAGCAAACCATTACCAGGATTAAAGCTCGACTGATAAATTATCACATCCCTTGGATTGACCGGTCGTGGCGGTGGAGGTAGAACGGTTTATAAAACAGTATGCCCTGAAGCAGGGCATACTGTTTGGAGCATCTGGACAATGTAGTGTTCCTGTGCCCTCCTGGGGATCCGAACCAAAAGGAAGTCGTAGGCGCAAGAGGGCCTGAGTCCCATTTTCCGCGTGTCATCTTAAGCGGTTGAAAAATCACCTGGTCCGTGCTGGCGTGGTTCGTCACACGCGATTCATCTTTTATTCATCTCCATACCGTATATTCAGCCTAATCCCTGGAATTGGTAAGGAGATATCGATGTCTACAAAACAAGATACGGGTTTCGTACAAGCAGTAAAAAAGTTTTTTTTATCCATGTTCGTGATCTTTACATTCGTAGCTTACCTTCTTCACGAGCGATACACGAATGCAACAAACATTGTTCCAAACAATAATGCACCGGAGGCGAGCGCGGTTCCAACTGTGACTGCATTACCACCTAGCAATACTTCAGCGAACGCGATAGCAAACCCAACAGAGACCATTTCATCCCAAGGTTCGGTTTACAAGAACGGTACATACACCGGGCCGCAGGTGGACGTTTATTATGGCCTGGTGCAGGTACAAGTGGTAATCCAGAATGGCAAAATAACAAACGTCAAGTTCCTGGATTATCCTCACGACCGGCAGACCTCACAAGAAATCAACAGCCAGGTCATGCCGTGGCTTTCACAGGAAGCTATCCAGGCGCAAAGCGCGAATGTTGACCTTATCTCCGGGGCCACATTGACCAGTGAAGGCTTTGTGAATTCCCTGCAAGCGGCGCTTCAGTCTGCCACCAATAACTGATTATGAAACAAACGCGAATCGTCATGGGCATGCCTGTGATTCTGGAGGTCATTGACCCCCGCGTAACCGGGAAAACTTTTGATATCGTATTCGATTATTTTGGATATGTCGACCAGAAGTTCAGCACCTACAAGCAAGATAGCGAAATTTCTTTAATAAACAGGCATGAACTAAAGCTCGAACAATCAAGCGACGACATGAAAACCATTTTTGCCCTCGCGGATCAAACTCGCCAGGAAAGCGATGGTTATTTCGAGGTCAAACATAATGGCTTATACGACCCATCCGGAATTGTCAAAGGCTGGGCGATCTATAATGCTGCCGAACTTTTACGGCAAGCTGGATTTGAAAATTATTACGTCTATGCAGGTGGCGACATTCAGGTATCCGGTAAAAACGATCAGGGCCAAAACTGGCGGGTCGGGATTCAAAACCCATTCAACCCAAACGAAATCGTAAAAGTGCTCTCCCTTCAAGACTGCGGCATCGCAACCTCAGGGACATATGTTCGAGGACAGCATATTTACAACCCCCACAATCGCGACGAGCCGGTTACCGGGATCATCAGCCTGACGGTGATTGGGCCTAATGTATACGAGGCAGACCGTTTTGTCACCGCGGCATTTGCGATGGGACTTAAAGGTATCCATTTCATTGAAGAGCTGAATGGTTTTGAAGGCTATGTGATCGATCAGCATGGACTGGCTACCTATTCCACTGGTTTTGAAAGGTATGTGGTTCATGTTTAAAGCTATCGACAACCTGCTCAACCGGATCACCATGTACCGGTTAGTGCTTTATTATTTGATTTGCCTACTCGGAGCAGCTGTCCTCCTTTCTATTGCAGGGATATTAAAATACGACGTTTTTGCGCTGTTATTTTCAATTGGTTTCTTGCTCGCCGTATGCTGGGGAGTGAACTGGATCTTTGCTAAAACGTTTGGGGTCGCAGCCAATGTAGAGTCGGCGTACATTTCAGCGCTCATCCTAGCTTTGATCATTACGCCGCTTCAATCGCTGAATGATTTGTGGTTTCTGGGATGGGCTGCGATCCTGGCTATGGCTTCAAAATATATCCTGGCGATTAACCGCAAGCACATTTTTAACCCAGTCGCCTTTGCCGTCACATTGACATATTATGCACTAAACCAGTCAGCTAGCTGGTGGGTGGGAAATGCACCTATGCTCCCGTTCGTCCTGATCGGTGGATTTCTGGTCCTCCGCAAAATCGGAAAGTCCGACCTGGTTCTCAGTTTTTTGATAACAACCGTTGCGACCAGCCTGGTATTGAGTATGTATGCCGGGGACAGCTTGATTGGAACATTGCAGAAGATCTTTTTTTACTCCCCATTATTTTTCTTTGCCTTTATTATCCTAACCGAGCCACTGACGACCCCGCCCAATCGAAAGACAAGGATCGGCTATGGGCTGCTGGTAGGTTTCTTCTTCACTCCTCAAATACATTTTGGGACTTTTTACTTTACCCCCGAACTGGCAATCTTAATCGGGAATGTCTTTTCGTATATTATTAGCCCCAAAAAGAGAATGGTCCTCAAGCTGAAGGAGAAGAACAAGATTGCGCCAGATATCTACGATTTCATTTTTACCCGTGGAAGGAATTTTGCATTTGTGCCCGGGCAATATATGGAGTGGACGCTTGGGCACGACCACCCAGACGCGCGCGGCAACCGGAGATATTTCACCCTGGCTTCTGCGCCTACCGAAAAAAACTTCCGCTTGGGAGTGAAGTTTCACCAAAAATCGAGCAGCTTTAAGAAAGCCATGCAGGACATGAATATTGGCGATGAAATCTTTGCAGCACAGTTGGCCGGTGATTTCGTTCTTCCTGAAAATCCAAGGCAAAAATGTGTGCTGATCGCTGGTGGGGTTGGTGTGACCCCCTTTCGCAGCATGATCAAATATTTGCTCGATACGCATCAGCGCCGGCCGATTACCCTTTTCTACGCAAATAAGTCCATCAACGACATCCTCTACAAAGACATTTTCGATCGGGCTCAACACGAATTGAGCATTCAGGTCATTTACGCGGTCACTGATACCGACAACCTTCCATCTTATTGGAAGGGAACAACTGGACGGATTACACCACAATTGATTAAGGAAAAGGTGCCTGATTACCGGCGTTGCATATTCTATATTTCCGGTCCCAAAGGCATGGTTGATTCCTTTAAGGAAGCGCTGGAATTTATGAAACTGCCCAGTTCACAAATCAAGACAGATTATTTCTCTGGCCTTGCGTGATCCTCTCCGTTAATACACCTCTGTTCCTTATTTCTCAGAATAATTTTTGGAGAACCAAATTGTCACCACTGACGAATTGCGATGAGTATAAAGCAAATTCCTCACCAAATCAACAAGGATAAGAAATCTCTATGGAAAGACGAATGCCCCTAGCAGGGGCGTTCGTTTCAAACATACCTCCATACCTCAAAATATGAACTGTGCCCCCGAAAGGATGCAAACTATTGGTAGGTCAGCGGTCGAAATAGAATAAATCTCCTTCTGCATGTTTTATTACAAGGGATAGTACTAATATGGCATTCAAGATGCCGGGAAATATTGTACAATTTCTCGGAAATAAATGCCGGTCAAAGGCCACCATCCATTCGAAGAACTATTTAGAGGTAACCATGTCTGACCAAGAACTGATGAAGTACTTCGCATTCGACGAAAGCGACCTGCAAGCCAACCGGGACGGTCAAATCAGCGAGAATCAAAAAGCGCTCGTTTTGAAGAGCGGCAGGTCCCGTCTTTTCAATATTTCCAAGGCTAAATACAAATTAGCCAAGGTGCAAGGGCCCATCAATATTGACAGTTGGCAAACCGCATATCACGGCGGAATGCTGTGGTACGAATTGCAAGTCGGGGAAAAGAGTTTTCATGTGGACAAAGATCTTCCGAATATCATGAAGCAGGGAGATGTATACACCATCTATTATAGTTATGCCGACGATGCGCCGGACGATAACGGTTTATACAAAATTCTCTCCGTAGAACACATCTCAAAAGCAAAATAACTCCTGGTGACGGTGTGGGAGGAGCGGTTTATAAAACAAGTACGCCTTGAAACAGGGCGTACTATATGAAACATATGGACGATATAGTCCTGTGCCCCGTGGGGGTGCGAACCTAAAGTAAGTATTAGACTCGAAAGAGCTTGAATCTCACTCTAGAGCTCGAATCCCATTCTACCGTCATGAATTACCATCTTGTACCTTATTAACCGGTTGGTGTATAATGACCTATATAATAGGTCGTATGACCTATTATATAGGTCATTGGTTAAATAAGGAGACTATTAATATATTATGCTAGAACCTCTTTTAGGATCGGCGAATGCAGAAAGAGTCTTAGTATTTCTCTTGGCTCGCGGTGAAGGATACCCTCGAGAAATATCACGATTCTATGATGTAGATCTGGATCCTATCCAAAAGCAATTAGAAAAATTGGAATTAGGCGGTGTTTTGCTAAGTCGCACTGTTGGGAATGTACGCCTATATATATTTAACCCAAGATATCCATTCCAAAAAGAATTGAAGAGTTTACTAGAAAAGGCGTTATCTTTTTATTCAGAACAAGAGCGCGAGAAATTGCTCATGAATAGACGGAGACCTAGACGGAAAGGTAAGAAGTTATGAAACGGATTATAGCTATGAGCCAAGCCGAACTAGCTGCCTATATTCAAGACCACCTGCGTAAAAAGGGAATTAATGTTGTTCTTTCAGGTGGTGCAACTGTGGCAATTTACACCAAGAATAAATATGTGTCAAACGATATCGATTTGGTAAATGTCCAATTTGCAGATAGAAAGAAGATAAAAATTGCAATGGAAGAGATTGGTTTTCGTGAGGCGGGGCGTTCTTTCGAGTATCCAGGTACTCGGTTATTTGTTGAATTTCCTCCTGGTCCTCTAACGGTAGGTGACGAACCGATTAAACAAGTGGACGAGATAAAGTATGAAACAGGGATTTTAAAAGTGATTTCGCCCACTGAATGTATAAAAGATAGATTGTCATGGTACTACCATTTCGGTGATCGGCAATGCCTGTCACAAGCTATATTAGTCGCAGAAAATAATAAAATTGATATCACTGAAATCAAAAGATGGTCGGCATCGGAAGGTAAAGGAAAAGAATTTGAATTAATCACTCACCTTACGCAGCGAGTGAAACTGGATAGAGTTCACGGAGCATAGCATAAGCGGACTGAATGGCTTGAAGATACAATTTGGACTTGAGAGCGAAATGGTTGAGTTTGGTGGTGCCTTTGAGCAGTTCGAGTTTGATATAGCCACACAAGGCTGCGAAGAAATGGTTCGTCTGGGTGGTCACCGTTTGCGTGGGTGATTTCTCCAGAGAAGCATTTTGCTTCAAGGATTTGTGATAGGGCTCCACGTTCCATCGTTTTTGATAGATAGTGGTCATGCCATCACCAGATAAGGTAGTATCGCTGGTCACCAGATACATTGTGCCCGTAGAGCCATCTTCGTTTGTGAAGACTTGTTTGATCAGCAGGAGAGGAAAAAGCACGCTCTCCAAATAAACCGTCACCGGCTGCACTGGTTCCAGCTCCAGCGTTTCTACTCTCTGGTACTGGCCGTTCTGCTTGGCGCTCAAACTCAAGGCTACTTTGCGGTTGGCTTTGAGTGGCATGACGAAATCCTTTTTGAGCGTATTTTTGACGAAATTCATGTTCTCAGCGGCTGAAAACCAGACATCGTTGAGCACATACTTGAACTGGATCCGGTTCCGCAGCGCCTGGTGTGTCATTTCACGGTAATACTCATTCTTGGTCTTGGGTGATCGTCGCTTTTCTTTGCCATCCTTCGGGTCCGTGTAATGTTCCGTTTTGGCAATCAATTCAAACCCAACCGGCAATGACAGGCCACGATTGTGATACAGGCAAGTAACAAAATTGATGCCTTTGACATTGCGCTGCTGAGTATGATCGTAGTGCCAACAGATAATCTCGTTCTCATCCGTATATGGCTTTTCGGCAATGCTGTCGTCCACAATCAAAACGCCTTCTGGACTTTCAATCTTGCGTATATGTGGCTTGACCGTCCGCCATAAATCTTCAGACGTCTTTCGTTCACCGGCTAGAAACCGTTGCACACTATCATGACTGATTTCGCCATTCAACAACGCCGATAAACCGGTTCCGGTAGTTGGCCCAAAGGCACTGATCAGATAGTCACTGTATAAATCAAGCAGATCTTCTTTCGCCATCCACCAAGTTTACGCTACTTCTGCGTAAGGTGAGTTAATCAGTGATAAATTAGGTAAACAAGAAAAGATGCAGTCTAAAAGAAAGTAGATTGTACTTGTTTGGTGGATTAATAAACTATCGGCATTATAAAATCCAATGAATAATATGACTCGTCAAAAAGATGACGGGTTATTAGTAGCGGTTTATAAAACAAATACGCCCTGAAACAGGGTGTACTGTATGGAGCATATGGACGATATGGTCCTAGTGCCCCCGTGGGGATGCGAACCAAAAGTAAGTATTTGCCTCGAAAGGCTTGAATACCATTCTACAATATCGTAGGCTTCACTTGCAGCCAAATTCACGATTACCTAAACAAGCAGCCTGCTGAATTCGTTCCAGCAAGATGTTAGGCAGCCTCCTTGGGTGAGGGGAACTCAATGATGTGAATGGAAGGTGTAGCAGGTGGTCGGTGATCGCGTTTCTTAGGGGCAGAGGCTCAGCTTGGAGATGCTGGCCTGCCCACTTGTGTCCGAAATGTACACTGTGGTTGAGTGGCTGACATCTCTCGCAAAAGCAAGCCCGGTTGGATATTGAAATCCCATTTCACGTAGTTCCAGTACAACCTCTGACTGTCCGCCGGGTAGGATCCGGGTAAGGCTGCCTGTAAATGTCAATATGGCATACAGGCGGCCGATGGCATCAAAGTCTAGGCCATCAATACCAAACAATCCTTCCGCAAGGATCTCAGGCGTGCCCGGGGAACCGTCGGTCTCGACCGGGATCTGCACAAGGGTACCTCGCTGGAAATTACCGACGTAGACAACATTATCTCGGAAGGCTATCCCAGTGGCACCAATACCATTTGGGTTATCTGAAGGAGGGGCGAGTAGCTCGTCCCGTAGCCACAGCTTGGCTATTCCGCCTGGGGAAGCTCTCCAAATTGCTCCAACACTACTTTCAGTCACGTACAGAGTGCCATGAGGATCGAATACGAGATCATTGGGACCAGGGGCGGCAGCGGGGTCCATGGGAAAGGCCAACACAGTTGATCCGTCCGCACCAATCCGCCAAATGCCATTTATCTGTGGATCGACGGACGGGACGACTGCCCAAATCGCTCCGTCGTCTGACACCGCGACACCGAGCTCGCCGCCGCTTTGCGGAATTGTCGCGACGACAGCAGAGCCGCTATCGGGATCAATTCGGTAAACAGTGCCACTGTTAAAGTCCGCAGTGTATATATTGCCATCACTGGCGACCGCAACGCTTTCTGTGCCACCGGGTGAATGTAGCAAGGTTTCTGCCTCCCCGACCGTGCAAACCTGTTCAGTGGGTGCGGGAGACGGTGTTTGCGTCAGGGTTGCTGTTGGAACGGGGGTTGCTGCCTTGGTGCATCCACCAACTAATAGTCCAATAAACACCATAATCAAAATGAGGGCTTGGTTTTTTCCGTTCATAAGATATTTTCCTTTCTTGGTCTTTGTATCCTTACGGCGATCATCAATTTATCCTGACTCGCGGTTAAGCGGATTGCATACCCCTTATTATACAGACTGCATAATGTCCTACAAACGGTTCGGATGTTAGGAAGTCTTGATTATTAGATAAACAAGAACCGCTAACATTCGACTGTTAGCGGCTTTTTTGATACTCCTGTAGCATGATCAAACCTAGTAAAGTGGTTTGATTCCGTGTTGCATTATTGTTCGATAGGAGTGCAACAATATTTTACATCGAAATCTAGAGGAAATCAATCATCACTTGGAAATTACAATCCTGTGGGAAAAGCAAAGCGCTCCTTATAAGGGGGAGCTCCTTACTTAAAAATGGATGCCCCCGTGGGTGGAGCGGTTATTAAAACAAATACGCCTTGAAACAGGGCGTACTGTATGGAGCAGATGGACGATATGGTCCTGGTGCCCCCGTGGGGATGCGAACCAAAAGTAAGTATTAGACTCGAAAGAGCTTGAATGTATTTTCCTCGTTGACTCACAGCCGAAGGCAAAATCGCCTGCAACTGTGTGACGGGTGGATCCTAAGATATCCATGGGCTCAAGATCTTGGGTTGTATTTTTGTATCAAGAAGCTCGGCCCCAAACTATGCAGACACTCAAAATACTCTCGCATAACACGACGCTGCACGCGGTTGTTTAGCTGAGCGGCAGGCGGACTTGGCGGAATTCTCTGACCAGGAGCAACGATTTTCGGGTTGCGTACCTTCGAGCGGGCACCACCTAGCCTGTCCGCTGGTGTTGGGCTGTTTTCTTAATTATTAGCAGGAGAACGGATAATACAACGATCACCATTCCAGCGATGAATCCAATATTCATCCATTTATGTAGTTCTTGTGACCTGGTATCTTGTTTACGGATTTCTTGGACCATCTGGGTAATCGCATCGTTGATTATTTGCGGTTCTTCCTGGGGGATGTTGTGGTCAGCGTATTTGGCAGTGATGAATATACCTTTCGATGATAAGGTTGCCAGATTAGCTTGAAGCCTTTGCCAGGTTGCGGAAAGCCGTTTCTGATCTTCTAAAGAAGAGCCTGAAAAGGCATAATGGTCTGGGTTGGTGCTTTGACTGATAACGATAAGTGGGATGTTCCCGAAGGAGCTCGCCTGGCGGACTTGTTCGCTACTGGCCTCAAAATCAAGACCTTCAGCCTGATCGGGTGGTATGGGAGCGTCTATAAGAGCGCGATTATACGTAAGGATAGACTCTTCGTTAGGCGAGTAAGTCGGATAAGCCGTGGCAAATGCTTCCCTTTGACCCGGGTCTGTAGTATCGACCAAAATCATGCCCGCCACATCTTTTGGATAAAGATGCGCGAATACACGCGCATGATAACCGCCGAAGGAGTGTGCAACAAGGATATATGGCCCTGGCAAGGGGATTTTGCTGAGAAGAACGTGCAAATCTCGTGCAACATCCTGGCTGGTGCGGGGAGTGGTAGTGGTGGGCGCCGGGTCACTTTGTCCAATGCCTGCACGATCATAAATGCAAATACGAGTGATGGTTTGTATTTCATCGGTGACTCGAGACCAAGTCCCCATGATTATTGGGTCATCATTTACCTCAGTTTCAACTATTACAGTTGGCGTGCCTTGCCCAAAGCATTGATAGGCTAACTTGTATCCACCCACATCAACTTTGCTGGGGGAGTTCGCCGGAGGCAATGGAGTGTTTTCCAATGTAGGTGTCACAGTAGGTGAAGTTGCTCCACAAGCAACGGCAATCAACGCAATCAAGATTGCCAAACTTATCTGGATAATCCGCCTAAGGTTTGACATTGTTATTTCCTCTTACAGACGACCTGAATTGATGTGTCTCTTTGCTTTCTGCACGCGGCTCAACAATGGATCAACAAAATAATTTACATAAGATGAAATTATGCTCGATATAAAAGTGCAACATCTTATCAATTTCTCTTTCAGATGAATTCCACTATTTACCGAAGCAGATCAGACATGAGGTTTCGGTTTATAACCAGGCGGTTACCAGTTCCCAGCGGGTTGAAGGATCCTCAGGCTTGTTGTATTTAGTATAAATCGAACTCCCCTTCAAATCAACAAGGAAAGATAATCTCCCCAAAATGACAAACGCCTCTCAAATTGATAAATTTCCACATCTCTCGGATCGACTGGTAGTGGCAGAGTGAGTGAGGGGTTTATGAGACAAATACGCCCTGTTTCAGGGCGTACTGTATGGAGCATATGGACGATATGGTCCTAGTGCCCCCGTGGGGATTCGAACCAAAAGTAAGTATTAGGCTCGAAAGAGCTTGAATTAGGTTTCTTATATTCCTTATACTTAATTCGACATCGAAGAACATACAAACGAAAACGTCAAGACAGAGGCCGAGTACGCTGCTAGCGCGGTTGGCGGCTTGGTGGGATATTTTGCAAACCGACCCATTACCCATGCATCTGCCGTATCTGCAAGCCGAGCCACCTGCTCGCTACGCCTAGTCCGACGATCATGCACCAGTAGATGATGAACTCCGCCACCCCAAACGAAAGGACGGAGATCACACTCGCCTCAGCGAGAAGTGGCACCCGCAGCAAGCCCCGCGTGATTCCTATCCCGTGGCCTACCAGAGACATAGCACCGCCAAGAAGGCAGAACCAAACTGCTTGCCATCTTGGGGCGTGGATGCTCATACGCCAGAAAGCGAGAGCCAACGCCCCGTATAACAACCCGAATCCAACGGGAAGCAGCCACCTCGACCAACTAGGGAACACTGCGCTATAGGCAGCGTCCCAGAACAGCACCGAGCCGAGGACACCCCACAGTAACGCGTAGACGACACATGCTGCTACTGCAACATGCCACTTGAGCTTGGCGAACAGCTCGGCCGGTACGAATCGTGCCACCATCAACAGAAGCACCACGTCGATCAGCGCTGTGATAGACGTCGACCGCCACATCAGCTCAGACGTTAATCGGCCTGTCTCGTTCATGATTACACCGCCTTTCGACCAACAACCACGCCCACCGAATGGCTGGCGGTTCAGGTGCTTGGCCGGCTGTGCAAGAATTGGTTCATTTTACCCAAAACACCATTTAAGTAAGTTGCGTTACCTCTCGCAGCCTTAGGCCAAGTCGCCTGCAACCGCGTGTTGGGCCATAGAATCGTTCAATGACTTATTAGCTTTTCTTGATTGCCGATTTCAGCATGGACGATAGAATAAATTCTCCCAACCTTGCGGCTTCGATTAGGACCTGTGCAGTAAAGACGTGTAAGCTGATCAGCGCTCGCATCCACCACATGGGTAAAACCCTTCTGTGTTAGATAATCCTCGATTTGACCCTTTTCAAAACCGAAAACATCCTTCTCATCGGACAAACGTGACACTATTGCATATAAGATATCTCGCCGTATTTGTGTTTGGCGGCCTGACATCTCTTGATAGTCGAAGATTATAGCGTTACCCGAGGATGAATTTGCATGAACCCATGCCAGAGTGGCGTCGACTGATTCTATATTCAGATAGGGTGTAACGCCCTCCCATATGTAAAGGGTCTTTAATGATCGATCAAAGCCGTAGGTGAGTAGTTTATCCAGAGTCTCATTAATGAAGTCGACAGGGATATAGGTCACATAAGAAGGGAGTTTACCGATCACCTTCTTGACTTGTTCAATCTTACTCGCCTGAGTTGCCGATGGTCGACCTCAATAATTTTAATCAATCCTTGGTGTAGCTCATGTTGATATGCTCTGGAATCAAGCCCAGCCCCCAAAATCACTAACTGAGTTGTTCCAGATTTTATCAATTCCCTAAGATAGTCATCGATATACCGACAACGGCAGACAATAAATGTCAGACCCCCTTTTGTGTGTAATTCACCATACCAGGCAAAATGCTTAATCAGGAAATAGACCACTGTATCAATAAATCTACGAGCGAAGGGATCGTAGCAGATCCTTTCATTTGCAGGTTTCTCTGATTCTATCGCCCGGACAGCCGCAGCACCTTTTGCAGTACCGCTTGCTTGTGATTTTCGCATAATAGTCCCTCAACTTATTTTCAGCTCTCACTATTGCATATTTACTAATGGGCCCAACAATAATTCAATAGAACTGTTTATATAACATGCAATTTTGCTTGATGTATAAGTGTAATACATAATCAATTTCCCTTAAAAGCAATAACCATTTCAAATTCAATTTTAAGGGTGCCCCTGTGGTGGTAAATACCAAAAGTAGTTTGTCCAATGAAATATCTTGAATGATGATGATGGAGGTGGAGCAGTTTATAAAACAAATACGCCCTGGAACAAGGCGTACTGTATGGAGCATATGGACGATATGGTCCAGTGCCCCCGTGGGGATACGTACCAAAAGTAAGTATTAGACTCGAAAGAGCTTGAATTCCTCCAGGCCACCACAGTCGCAAGCGGCATAGCCGCTGTCTATTGGAGCCAGGGTAGCCGTTTTTGTCCGAATGCTCAAAACTTTCACTTTTCTGCCACGGCTATGAGGTGGGCACTTGCTCCTAGAAGACTTGGCTCAGTTTCCAATGTACGAGCAATTTGCAGAAGACGTACTTGGTACTCCTTGTTGTTCCACCAATCTTCAAAATCGTGGAGTAACCAACAAGGTCCTTCTACGCCATAGATGCCCCTGACCACAAAACCAGCTTGAGCGACCTCATTGTGTAATTCGTCGGGGTGATGAAAAAAAGTATCCGTGAAGTATTCGGGGTGATGGGTAGGGTTTCTGTGTTGTCCGTTCTTCAGATCTTGAGTAACGATCTCTGCGAATCGTGGGTCCTTCAGGAATCCTTGGCGAAGGCCATCGAACATGGATGCGAACCGTGATATGCCCACCGCGATTAGAATGCCACCCGTTTTGAGTACACGATGAGCTTCTTTTAATGCCGCAAGGCGATCCTTTTCGTCCGTCAGATGATAAAGCGGTCCGAACAGTAAGACTGCATCTGCCGTTTCAGCATTCCAGGATAGCGAACAGGCATCCCCGATATTCGCACTGGCAAGTGGAGCTTCTGGCTGACGTCGTGAAGCTTCATTTGCCAATTGTACATGCAAAGGGGTAATGTCAATCAGATGAACTTCGTAGCCCTGTTGGGCTAGCCAGCAGGCATGACCGCCTGGACCGCCACCGACATCCAGGATCGTGGCAGGTGCCGGAGGGAGAAACCGCTTGAGAATCTCTCGAGAACGTTCCCGGTCTATATTACCTGTACCCTCATGCAATCGGTTAGCCTCGTATCCGGAGGCGTAGTGTTCAGCGACTTCCTCGGGCTTTGGCGACTGTGAATCTTTGTATCTTGCCATCTATTCTCTCCACGCAATATTACTTGATATATAAGTGCAATATATTATCAGTTTCTCTTGTAGGCAATAACCGTTTTTTTTGCTTATCAGATCAGACATCGGGATTCGGCTGATAACCAAGCGGTTAACAGCCGAATTTTAGGATCCTCGGATAGGTTTCGATCAGTATATGGCAAATTCCCATTCAAATCAACTAGGAAAAAATTTCCAGAGAATGGTAACGGTGGAAGTGGAGCGGTTTAGAAAACAAATACGCCCTGAAACAGGGCGTACTGTATGGAGCATATGGACGATATGGTCCTGTGCCCCCGTGGGGGTACACGGTCAAGGGGTGAATCGGTTAATAGGAATTGATCTTCAAATTTAGCGGATAGAGGTTCAGACCCTGGGACAACTCATCTGCTATCAAGATTGGATAAGTCCCAGATAATCAAATATTCTTCTGATTTTCCACATTCTCCTTCGTTGCATGTGCTCTGGTCATACTGATCGCAGATAAATGCCAATTTGTCCTCAGTAGGTGACCACGATGGATATTCATAGTAGGTTTGTATATCTTTAGGGGACCATGTTGGATGTTCTATATTTTCGCAACCCTCAAGAATACCAATTTGCTTTCCAGTAGAAGAAATTACACCCATATCATTATAAGTATATCCAAAAATCCATCTGCCAGTTTTTGACCATTCTAAAAGACCTCCGATAAGATCGGTCGTTACTAACCAAGAACGTTTTTTTGAGAGAATATCATATCTTTCGATTCCGATACCGCTATTGAAAGCAAACTCATGACTGTTTGGAGACCAACTTGGCCTAATACAGGTATTACATGTTGTGTCCAGGAATGAAGATATTTGGTCAGAGATGAATTGCCTACTGCTGATCCTCAGGGGCTCGAAAGATTGATTTACTGTATCCAAAATCCAAGTGTTCCAGGAGTTTGTTGTAAAATACCTGCAATCCGGAGAGAAATTTGAATATTCAGCCGTCGACCCAACAGGGTCATTCTCATGACCAAATGGATCCTGATACACTCCAAACTGAAGTTTTACTGGTTGGAATGTTTTGATTAATTGCGAACCTTTCCATAGACGAGTCTCCCAATAATTATTTTCAAGGTATTTCGCAGTAAAGAACAGATTTTTACTTTGGCATACTCCCCACAACGACTCACGATATTCTAAAGTAAAAGGCAATTGATTTACCAATCCAAAAATATTGCCGCTTTCAAGAGTTTGGATGGTATTTGCGTATACAGCTTTCTTGGGGTCAATCATCATTAATTTACTTGCGTAGACTGCTTCACGACTGTTGTAAATTTCTACGTATTTGCCATCATCCGTCCAACTCGTCCCAAGCCACTCAATTCCATCAGCATTTGGATAAACTTGAATTTCGACACGACGCGAACCGTCCACTTGGATGATGGATGGCTCGGGTACCGATAAATTTACCCACCATTTATAGATACCTCTCTGGTATACAATAAATAAGCTGAACAAAAAGCACAGGCTCAGAATAGCTGGTATTGCAAGGTAAATAAATGATTTTGTGTGTCTCATGAATAATTTGAATCAAGCTGCATAAAACGGAGCATGCCGCACAGTAAAACGCTGTAAGGCGCACACCAAAACGGAGCATGCCGCACACCAAAACGGTGGAAGCCGCACACTTTTGATTTGGGGAAATTGCGCTGGTTAATCCCAACATGTGGCATGCTTGCCTCAGAAGAACAAGGAGGCAGGCATGACCCAGGAGCGATTAACAGTGCGCAAGATCCGAGAAATACTCCGGCTGAAAGAAGAAGCAGGACTGTCCAACCGGGCGATCGCCCGGACGTGTAAGATATCCAACAGCACGGTTGGGGAATATCTGCGCCGTGCCCAGGCCGCAGGGCTGCACTGGCCGCTGCCGGAACCCTCTGTGACTATAATAGTGAGACAACTCCTCCCGATAATTTAGTGAGCAGGGCGGAGGAGAAAACCAATGGTAGTAGAGCTGAAAGCGAAAGCATTCGAGATGCCGAAAACAGAAGTAGTCGCCAAAGCAAAACGGCGGCAATACACTGCGGAATACAAGCTGCGGATCCTGCAGGAAGTAGATGCTTGCGAGAGGTTGGGTGAAATCGGTGCCTTGCTGCGTCGGGAAGGAATATATTCCTCCAGCCTGAGCAACTGGCGTCGGCAACGCGAGCGAGGCGAACTGGATGGTCTGTCGCCCCGCAAACGAGGACCGAAACCGGATCCGCAGGCGGTTGAACTGGCCAAGCTGAAACGCGAGAATGAGCGATTGCGAGAGCGTTTGCGGCAGGCCGAAGTGATCATCGATGTCCAAAAAAAAGTTGCTCAGATGCTCGGCGTGGCGGTCGAAGAAACCGACCCAGACGAACCGAACTGATCCAGTCGGTCGAACAGTTGGCTGAAACCGTGAGTGTTTCGAGCGCCTGCCAGGCGCTGGACGTACCCAGGAGCGGTTTGTACCGCTCTCGTCAGCCGGCGGCAATTGAACGCCAGCCGTCCCCTGAACCAACCGTTTCCCCCCGAGCGCTGAGCCAGGCCGAGAAGGCCGAAGTACGTCAGATCCTTAACAGTGAACGATTTCAGGACCAGGCGCCACGCGAAGTGTATGCCACTTTGATCGACGAAGGGCACTATCTATGCTCCTGGCGGACGATGTACCGCATTTTGGATGAAAACAATGAAATTTGCGAGCGCCGCAACCAGTTGCGGCATCCAAATTACGTCAAACCGGAGCTATTGGCGACCAAACCCAACGAATTATGGAGTTGGGACATTACCAAGCTGCTGGGACCCGCCAAGTGGACCTATTACTACCTGTACGTGATCCTGGATGTCTTCAGCCGCTTTGTGGTCGGCTGGTTGATCAGTGAACGCGAGACAGCCAACCTGGCCAAGGAACTGATTGCCGAAACCTGTGGTCGCCAAGGCATTCAACCGGATCAACTCACGATCCATGCCGACCGGGGCAGTTCGATGACTTCCAAACCGGTGGCCTTCTTGATGGCGGATCTGGGTGTGACCAAAACTCACTCCCGCCCGCACGTTTCCAACGATAATCCCTACTCCGAAGCCCAGTTCAAGACTTTGAAGTATCAGCCCGATTATCCCGAACGGTTCGGATGTCAACCGGATGCCCGCTCCTGGGCCAAAGATTTCTTTGACTGGTACAACTACGACCACCACCACAGCGGTTTAGGGCTGCTCACCCCTGCAGATGTCCATTATGACCGAGCCGCGGTGGTGATCCAGCAGCGCCAGCAAGTGTTGCAAGCCGCTTATCAAAAGAACCCGGAACGATTTGTTAAAGGGCTGCCCAAACCGCCAGAGTTGCCCGAGGCAGTTTGGATCAATCCACCCAAACCGGCGCTAAGGCAGGAAGAAACCCAATCGCCGTCGTCGTAGTGGTTGTGGAAAAGTGGGCAGTGCTTTTCTGTCCACTTTTCCACAACCTGCCGGAAAGAAAGGAGAAAAAGATCTCGCCAATACAGAAAACTTCGACAGTAAATTCCAAAACAAGTTGTCTCAAATCATTGACACATTCCGGAAGGGCTGGACGAGGAGGAGTTGTTCCGGAAGCTGTTCCCGGAAACCAGTGGCGAGCGCACTCCCGAACGAGCTCTGCCCGACTGGGAGAAGATCCGCAAAGAGTTGAAGAAGAAAGGGGTGACGCTCAAGCTTCTGTGGATCGAGTATCGGGATCAGTATCCGCAGGGCTACCGTTACACCCGGTTTTGCGAGTACTACCGGAAATGGGCGGAGGTCCAATCTCCCAGTGGCCGTTTTCCCCACAATGGGGGAGAAGAGATGGAAGTAGATTACGCCGGGCTGACCATGACCATGGTCAACCCGGAGACGGGGGAAACCCATGCTGCACCGGTGTTTGTGGCGACGCTGCCTGCCAGCAATTATGTGTATGCCGAGGTGCAGCCCAGCCAGGAACTGTGTCACTGGATCAATGGCCATGTGCGGGCGTTCCAATTTTTTGGGGGATTGCCCAAGATTCTTCGGCCGGATAATCTCAAGACCGGAGTGAAAAGCCCCAACTATTACGAGCCGGATCTTAATCCCACCTACCAGGAAATGGCCGAGTACTACCAGGTGGCTGTGCTGCCTGCCCGAATTTACCGACCTAAAGATAAACCCAGTATTGAGAACGGGGTACAGAATGTGGAGCGCTGGGTGTTGGCTCCGCTGCGTGCCCGGACGTTTTTCAGTGAAGGGGAAGCCGGTCGAGCGATCCAGCCGCTGCTGGATGGGCTGAACCAACGTCCCATGGTGAATCGGGAGAAATCCCGCCGCCAGCTTTTCGAAGAGCTGGACCAACCCGAGCTGCGCCCGCTGCCCGCCGCGCCTTACGAGTTTGCCATCTGGAAGACGGCCCGGGTCAACCTCGACTATCACGTCGCCTTCGAGAAGCACAACTACAGTGTGCCCTACACACTGATCCATCAGCAGGTGGAGATCCGCGCCAGCGAACGGATCGTCAAGATCTTCTACAAGGGCCAGCAAGTAGCCATCCATCCCCGCAGCCGGGTGACGGGACGGTTCACGACCTGCCCCGAGCATATGCCCTCGAACCACCGTTTCATTGTTAACCTAAACGCTGACTGGCTGCTCCACCAGGCTCAAGCCATCGGCCCGCAAACCACCTCCTACATGTCTTCCCTGCTACAGTCCCGTGCTTTCCCCGAACAAGCCTATCGTTCCTGTCTGGGCGTGCTCAGTCTGGCACGCAAGTTCCCCCAGCCTCTCTTCGAAACTGCCTGCCAGCAGTTGCAGACGGCTCACCTGTGGTCCTATCGAGATCTGAAGAACCAACTGGAATTCCTGGCTCGCCAGGTGACCTCCGATCCTCCGCCCGTGATTTACGAGAACATCCGCGGCGAGACTTATTACCGCTAAGGAGTTTCCCAATCCGTGATCGAGTTTATCGCTTTTGGGCCGTTGCCAGGGTTGAAAAGCAGAGGGCTGCGAAAGATCCGCTCCACCCTCTGCTTCGGCAACGGCGTTGTGCAGCGCTCGAGTCGGTCTCCACCGGCGCTCTATCCTCTGCACAACTGCACCGATTGTACCCGTTCAGGGCAAGTCATTCGATTTGATCTTTTCGGTTCAATACCAGAAGGAAATTGGAAATGAACGATACCGTTCTGTTGGACCAACTGCTTCGCCTCCGCCTGCCTGCCTTTCGAGAAGGACTGCGCGAGCAGCAGGCCAATCCCAAGTATGCCCAGCTGTCCTTTGAAGAACGCCTGGCTATCCTGATCGATCAGGAATGCACCCGGCGGCATAACAACCGCGTTCGCCAGGCCTTGCATCGGGCCGCCTTCCCCATGCAGGCCACTTTGGAAGATTTAGACCTGTCCCCCGAACGCGGCCTGGACCGTCGCCAGGTGCTCGAACTCGGCCAATGTGCCTGGATTGGCAATCATCTCAATATTTTGGTGGCGGGACCCACCGGAGGAGGCAAAAGTTTCCTCGCTTGTTCGTTAGGCACCGCGGCCATCCGCCTCGGCTATTCCGTCCGTTACTTCCGTACCTCGCGCCTGCTGCTTGCCCTCAGCCAGGCGCGTCAGGAAGCTTCCTACCCAGCCTTGCTGCGCTCCCTGGCACGCACCGACCTGCTCATCCTGGATGATTGGATGCGCGACGAACTCACCTCGGCCAATGCCCAGGATATCCTCGAAGTCCTGGATGACCGCTACAGCCAGGCCTCCACCCTCGTTGCTTCCCAAATGCCGGTTTCGGATTGGTTTTCCCAGATCCACAATCCCACCTTATCCGACGCCATCCTGGATCGCCTCGTCCATAATGCCTACCGGCTTCAACTGATCGGCGAGTCTCAAAGAAGGTTGCGGGCAATACGCTCCATGCCGCACACTTGATGTACAATTATCCAGCCAACGCTTTTTCCCCCTCAGTGTGCGACATGATCCGTTTAACTGTGCGATTTGAGCGAATTACGCACAAGCATCCGACTTTGATTTAATCTAAGTATAGATTAACTTCCTTTTGAAATCAACAACTTGGAAACAACAAACCCAAAGTAAAACCCTCATCGAAAAGGGGAGCGCTTTACTCAAAACCAGATACCCCAAAGAGGGTGCGAGCTAAAAGTAAGTCGTAGTCTGGAAAGGGCATGTATCTTATTACTAAAAACAAATACGCCCTGTTTCAGGGCGTATTCTATGGAGCATATGGACGATATGGTCATAGTGCCCCCGTGGGGATACGAACCAAAAGTAAGTATTAGGGTCGAAAGGGCTTGAAATAATTATCTCCTGAAATTCGGGCGAGCTTGGTTTGATACGAAGGCTGATGCTATAATTGGATAAGGAGCAGGAAATGGTTTCCATGACGAGTGCAAATATTCCTATCCCAAGGCGTCAACTGTCCAAACTATGTCGCAAGTACCGCGTTCGAAAGTTGGCACTTTTTGGTTCGATCTTACGCGATGACTTTCGTCCTGGTAGTGATGTGGATGTGCTGGTTGCCTTCGAACCAGATGCGCATGTTGGTTTTGTGACTCTTTCACGCATGCAACGCGAACTCTCTGAATTATTCCAACGGCCTGTCGACTTGGTTCCGATGGATGGGCTTAAACCAGTCATTCGCGAGTCTGTCCTGTCCAGCGCTCAGGATGTCTATGCGTCCTGAAAGACTCTACC
This sequence comes from uncultured Chloroflexia bacterium, assembly GCA_963753465.1. Classification (GTDB taxonomy): domain Bacteria; phylum Chloroflexota; class Anaerolineae; order Anaerolineales; family Villigracilaceae; genus UBA877. The sequence continues at coordinate 354,634 of CAVWCJ010000007.1, read as the reverse complement.
TGACAGATATCCTTGAGGCTGCAAAATCTATTTCAGTATTTTGCAAAGATGTCGGCTTCGAGCAGTTCGAGGGAAACGACATGCTGCGAAGTGCAGTTTTGCAGAAGCTGATCGTGATTGGTGAAGCAGCAGCTCATTTGCCGGATAAGTTCTGCATGCATAATCCGGAAATCCCGTGGGCGGATATGATTAACTTTCGTAACTTTGCTGTACATGAATATTTTTCAGTAAATTGGAAAATCGTTTGGGATACGGCCATCGAGGATATTCCACCCATTGAGGAACAAATTTCTAAATTGATCCAAGAGCTCTAACGGAGTAACATCCAAACGGTTTTTTATTATACCAAATGGGGAGCAAACCACAAGTAGGTTTAGAGCTCAAAAGATCTTAAATCCCAAAATGTTCAACCGATAAATTTTCACATCCCCATTATTGTCTGGATGTGACGGCAGGAGTGGAGCGATTTATAAAACAAATACGCCCTGAAACAGGGCGTACTGTATGGAGCATATGGACGATATGGTCTAGTGCCCCCGTGGGGGTACACGGTCAAGGGGTGAATCCGATACTTCGATTTGAATTTAAACCATTAACTGAGACACTAACCTCCCTGGGGTTACTCCTCATAGTGTAAGGGGCCGAGCTATTTGGTGGAGTAAGTCTGAAATAAATTGTGACACAAGGAGGAAAAAAACGGGCTCCACGAGAGGTGCCCGTTTTTAGTTTTGGAAAAGGCAGTCAGCCCTGGTCGATTTCGGCGATCGCTTTGAGGATGGTACTGTCATCCAGGATCTGTTTCTGGTCGATGCGGCCAGCGATCAAGGCGGTGATGCACAGGCGGTTGATCTGGCGGGGGAGGCCGCGGGTGTACTCGAAGATGCGTTTGAGGGCATCGTCGCTGAAAGGGGAACCGGTGACATACCCGGCAATGCGCAGGTGGTGCTGAATGTACTCGAGGGTTTCTTTGAGATCGAGGGGAGGGAACTGGTAAGAGTTGGTCAGGCGCTGGCGGAAAGCTTCGTGGATGGACAGGTGCAGGGTCTGGCTGAGGACGGGGGGGCCGATGAGCAGGAGGGTGGCCAAAGAGCGGCTGTCCATGTTGGTGCTCAGGAGCAGGCGGAACTGCTCGAAAGCGGTGGGAGGCAGCAGGTCGGCTTCGTCGAGGATGAGCAGGGGGAAACGCTGCTTGGTGCGGATGAGGTCTTCGAAGGCAGAGCGGATGCGGGCGACCATTCTGGGTCTGCTGAAGGGGGGCTCGTAACCCAGGGCGGCCAGGATATCCCGGTAGAGGCCAGTGATGCCCAGGGTGGGGTTGGGCAGGTAGATGGCCAGGTAGCGGTTGGGGTCGAGGGAGGCGACGAAGCTGCGCACGGCGGTGGACTTGCCGCAGCCGATCTCGCCGGTGACCAGGCCCATGCCCTGTTCGTTGATCAGGTAAGACAGGCGTGCCCCCAGTTCGGACTGGCCACGCGTAGCCAGGATATCGGCGGGGGGGATGTCTTTGGAGAAGGGCAGGTGGGTAAAGCCATAGAACTGTTGAAACATCTCATTTCTCCTGGGGTTTGTCTTTTTCAGTGGGGGTCAGGCGGGTGAACTGCAGCGGTCCGGCGGCTCTGCGCTGCTGCTCCTGATACTCAGAGCGCAAGGCGGTCAGGTAGTCCAGAGAGGATTTGGGCCGGGCAGGGGCAGGCGGCTGGGTGGCCAGACGCTCGACGCTGATATGGCGCTGCTTGTTCTGGACCAGCACGCTGGCCTTGCCAATGGGATTGCCGTCCAGGACCAGCTCAAGGTGCGAAAGATCGAAGGGGTCGAAGCGCAGCTCGAGCCTGCGGCCGGACAAGCTGGGGTCGACCTGGTAGGTATTGCCCTGCAAGTCGAGGGTGGCGTTCTTGCGCACCTGGCGGAACTCGCGCCACAGGAAGGCTTTGCGCAGGACTTCCGGATCAGCGGTGCGGACCTGCTGCAGACCGGCCTGGTAACGCTCCAGCGGGGTCTGCCCGGTCTCGGAATGTTCGTGGCAGTGGTAGACCAGTTCCAGCCAGGCCCAGAAAGACTCGTTCAATTCGGTCAGGCGGGCGATCTCGGAGGTTTCCACCTCCGGCAGGAACTGGAGACGTACGGTCAGAAAAAATCGCTCCTGTTTTCCTTTTCCCTCAGGACTATACGGAGCCGCGTGAATTCTCCGGATACCCAGCGCCGCGCAGGCGGCTGCGAACTGGGTGGATGAGTAGACCTTGCCATTGTCCACGTAGAGTGCATCCGGCACTCCCCGGCGCAAGATCCCGACCTTGAGCACCCGTTCCATGCGCGGCAGGGCTTCGTCAAAAAAGAACTCGGCATACGGGACCAGGCGGCTGTGGTCATCCAGGAAGCAATACAGGTACGCCCGGCGCTTCTTGCCAGGGGCATACGGGTCGGGCAGCCATGGGCCCACCAGCATGTCCCCCTGCCAGAGCGAGTTGGTATGCTCCCGCTCGAAACGCTGGTAGGTGCGTCCCCCCTGGGAGAGCAAACGGCGAGTCTTGCCGCATCTGCGCAGCTGGCTGGTGAGGGTGTGCGCGTTGAGCGGGTGTTCCAGCTGCAGATCCTGCTCCCGATTCAGGATGTCCACCAACGTGCTGGTCGTGCGGGCAGGCTGCTCTTCCCGCAAGGCAATAGCCCGCTCCAGGACTTCAGGCGAAAAAGCTCGGGGAATGCCTTTATCCGAGCGTGGGTTCGAACGCAGGGCCTCGAAGCCGCCCTGGTTGTACAACTGGAGATAGCGCCGCAGGCTGGAGATGCTCACCCGGGTGCGGCTGGAATAGGGAATGGTATAGGTCTTGGCGGCGATCGCACGTAAAGCCTGCTCCAACTGGCCTGCCGCCAGCGGGTCGAAGAGCAGTGCACTGATCAGCCCATAGCGGAACAGGGCGATCTCGGTGTTCCGCTCTTGAGCGTCGTTCGGTGGGGATGATTTTCGGGACATGCTGGGCTCCTTGGATGGTTTTTGGGGTGGCCCTGATAATATCCCTGGGCGCTGGCAGTGCCCATTGTCAAACTGTGTGTGTGCGGCTCCCCCTAGACCAGCCGCCCCAGCCCCCGCCCGGAGCTCCACCACCACAAAAAACGCACTCGATCATTCCGGCCATATTCCGCCGCTTCCGTCCAGCGCGTCTTGCCCCAGGCCAGCAAGTGCTCGCTGGCGCCCAGCAAGGCCTGCGCCGGATGCTCTGCTTGCAGGGCTTCCCCGTGCGGGTCCAGCCAGCCTGAGCTGCTGTCCTGCTGCGCCAGAGTTGCCTGCACCGCCCCCAGCCAGCGGCTGGCCTGCTGCGCAAATGACCCGCACCAGCGCTGCATCGTCCGCCTGGCAGGTGCACCCACCTCGGCGCACTCCGCCTCCAAGGCGGCCCACGTTTTCCCGCAGCCACAGCGCACCTCGATCACCGCCTGGATCACCGGCACTACATAATGCCGAAAGGACAACAGAAAATCCGGCAGCGCTGAGATCGTCCGGTGGCACTGCTTGCAGAACCAGCGCTTGATCCACACCCTCCCGATGTCTTTACGGGATATTCTCCCTTTCGGCTTCCGCAAGTAATACCCGTGCCCGATCAGACAACCCACCTCTCCGCACAGCGGACAATGCCCCAGGCACACCCATTTCTTCTGCCTTGACCGGCTTCCGTACTCTTGCTCCGTGCCTCCAAAACCGACTACAATCATCGCGATGTCCTATCTTGTCCCTTTTACTCTGGCCCTCAAGCCGGGCGAAGCAGCCCCGCCCACCGCCTTGTTTTTCCCCAATGAACCCGGTATCCCAACAGGCTCCTATGAATTGCAGGAAATGTATTGCCCCAACCCTGACTGCCATTGCCAGGAAGCCTTACTCATGGTTATCTCGGTTGAGTCTGGAAACTGGGTTGCCGACATCCGCATCAGCCTGAACCCGGCTGACATGCCCAACCCTAGATTGGATCTCTCTGAAGACACCGCCCTATATGCTCAGGCACTGTTCAAGGATATCGCCCAGGACCTATACACCGATCCAGCCTTTCTGTCTCGCTTGAGAGCTCATTACGATCAGGTTAAAGCAGTGGCTGCAGACCTTTCCCACCCTGCTCACTCAAGAGTGATCCAGTGGGGAATAACCGGTGGCCCCAAACCCCCCGCCAACAAGCGCAAAAGAAAACGCCACTGATTATCTCATCCTTTGATCGCACAATCAGAATAGGTCAATAATTTACGACAACTCGTTTTGGAATTTATGGCGAAAATGTGCTGGACGGCGAAAATTGAACAATTTCCGAAAAACCACAAAAATCCCGGGCCTGGCTGTGGATAAGTGGATACCTCTCCGCTACGCTACGAGTTACCCACTTATCCACAGCCACTACTGCTACTCCCTCCCCACACAAACCAAGGCCACTCTCTTTGGAGCGGCCTATTGAATCCTACCAGATGACAACTCTAATTATTCCGGACAGAACTGCCTAAATTCCCCTATTTAATCCAGACCAGGACACTGCCTGGGATCGGCTCGACAATGGCGGACAAGCCAATGACTTCAACTCTACTGTTTTAGTGCATCCGACCAATACTTCCTCCAACCAATCGCCGTAAAAGGAATGATCTGCTGTAGAAAGTCATTACGCGAAGAGGAAAAAATGTTAAGAAAACCATACAGTATGGTATTAGCGATTCTGTTATGTGGTTGTTCGATGCAACCTTATCAAAAAACGTTCATTCCATATCCGGCAACATCAACATTTACAGTAACGAATACAAATACTATACCATATACCCCTATTCCTCTTTTCACTCCGAGTATTACGCCGGTTCAGTATATAAAAATAAATTCCTTACCCCCTGGTGAGTATATTACCAGCAACACCGATTTTATTTCTTCACCAACAAATGAAGAATTCATTTATTTTAGTGTTTATTCTCCACAAGGTGATTTCAAAGGGTACTTGATGAGAGTAAACAATTCTGATGCAAGGTTTTCTCCTGATCTTAGATATCTATTGGACGAACCATACATAATTGACATGAATTCAGGAGAAAAAATATTCGTCCAGGAGTTAGGCTCTTGCGGAGGAATGTATTGGGCCCCTGATAGTAAACGCCTAGTAATGGGATGTCCAATTAACGATGCTTTAAGCCAAATTCCGCTAGAAGATACAAACAATATTCCAAATGTAGTAAGCAGTCTTTTTGTGTATTCGCTCGAAGATCATTCTATGCACCGCATAACAAATAATATCTATCCTATCGCATTGGTAAATCCTTCATGGTCTCCAGATGGAAAGTGGATCGCATATGGGGAAGAAGTACTCAATTCACCTTCAAACCATTTTGGCCTCCATATTATTGATACGAAATGCCTTTCATCTTCTACCCCTTGTTGGCGAGATGAAATTGGAACGGATCTGGATGGGCCATTTACCTGGTCACCGGACAGTCAATTTGTTGCGGGAATCTATCAACGTATAATCAACGATAAAGACATCTTCGAAGTCAGGGTGTATAAAATAAATAACGGTTTACCTTTGTTATCAAGCAAATATCCAATTGGTGCTCAAATGTATCTGATTGCTTGGTCACCGGATGGGAAACAGATCGCAGTATCCACGCGAGATGGAAACTACCTTCTCTCCGTGGCGACCGGTAAACTTGTACCTTTGAACATAAATTTTTTCTATGATTGGATTGAGGTTCCATAAAGTAGATGCTGCAACCTCCTGCAGTAAAGAAAACACATCACATCATCGCAAACAGCGTGTGACCGAACCGTTTCATAAGCGGGAGCACTTTCCGCAGGCTGGGGTCCCTGTCAAGGGCGGCGAAGCCGTCCTGAAAGGATGCGGAGCACCCTTGACGGGGTGGCCGGAGGAAAACAATTGCCCGCAAGAAACGGTTCGGCCAGGATCATGACTGTGCGACCGACCCAAAAGCGCTTTAAAACCGTGCTTTTCCCATTATCATTCATTCCACACCATTGTCCTTATTGAGCCCTAGTGAAAGGACGCCTTCCCTCAGGGCTTTCAAGGCTTCGCGCTGAGCTTCATTGAGGGTTCCACTACCCAGAGAATCAATCAATGCGATCAATTCACCGGAAGTGGGTACTAAAGCCTGATTCTTCTCAGATATAACAAGCATCGGCTCAATCTGGCCCATGGCCCGGTAATAATCCGCTGCCACCGTGCCATTATAAAGGCGGGCATACCCCAGTGTTGTGTCGATTTTCTCATGGCCCAGAACCATTTGTACCGTGACCACCGGCGCACCCGCATTCAGCAAAAGCGTCGCGCAGCTATGCCTGAGCTGGTGAGGCGTGATCTGCACTTCACAGCGTCTGCCATAGGTATGCAGTCGTACCTGGCAGTAGCGACGGCTCAAAGGCTGATGGCGATAGACGAAAACGTGATCTGAAAGATATTCAGCCTCCCCGCGCACTTCCAGCCAGGCATGCAGAGCCTTGATGGTATCCGAATTCATGTATACCAGACGATCTTTTAGCCCTTTAGATTGCTCGATGCGAATGCGGCGGTTTTCCCAATCGATTTCGCCCAGGCGCAGATGACGCACTTCGCAGGTACGCAAGCCGCTGTAGAGCATCAGGTGCACCCAAGCGCGGTCCAAGATCTCCATGCGCCGCCGGTTGGCATGTGTGGCACTGGCTTCATGCTCGGTCCCGGCCAGCAAGCGACGCAGTTGAGAGATAGGCACGTCTTTGTGGAGACGCAGCCCACTCTTGAGCGGCGGCACCAGCAGCATGCGCTGGCATACCGGCTCTCCAGCCTCTTCGAGGAAGCGCAGGAAAGCCTTCAACCGGAACAGGTGATTGTTGATAGTGTTTGGGTGGCTCCCCTTAACCATCCGTACGTCCATGTAATCGAACCACACCTGCGGGGTGATATCGCCGATCTCACTCAGCACTACGGCGCTCGCCATCCACCGCAGGACCTGGCAAAGCGGTCCAAGTGTACCCAAAGTACCCCGATGGCGCTCTTCCGGCCTCCAGCCTTTTTGTTTGTGAGCGACGAAATCTCGCACGTGCTCGCACAGCCAGCCCGGAAGACTGTTTAGATAGTATTCCCAGTTCACCAGGAGTGGACTGGCCGCCTTGTTTTGACGTAAGTACAGGTACTCGGTTAGCTTGCGCAGTCCTTTGTCGTATTCACGCCGAGTCGACCGGCTGGCGTAATGTTGTTCGATATACCCACGCACGAGTTCGATATCCGCTTCCGGATCGATCGTCCAGTGCGGCTTGTTCAGGTAGCCGAGCGTCAGACGAGCCACTACCGAGTAGGTGTTCAAGGTGGACGGACCATACCCGCCCGACTTGAGCCATTGATAGAAGGAATGCTGGAAACTGTGGTTGGGAATGGGCCAGGCGGCAAAAGGCGTGATGGCCGGGTCCTTTGGAGTGGTGTTCTTGAAGTGATGGCGGCGCTGACCGGTGCTGAAAGTCATGCTGCACCTTCCTCTCCAAGAGGAACGTCGTCCAGCGACAACTTCTCCATGACCTGCTTCATGGCAGCTTCGTAATCGGCCTGCACCTGCTTATCTGAGATATGCAAATAGATCTCGGTAGTTCGCAAGCGGGCGTGACCCATCAATTTCTGGATCGTGGTGACAGGCACACGCGCTTCAACCAGGTGCCGCCCGAATGTATGACGGAACTGGTGACAGGTAACCCACACTCCGGCCCGCTGGCAGTAAGCTGCCAATTGGAGCTGGATGCCGGTGACGGTGAGCCGCTTTCCAAAGCGGTTGACGAACACCGCTTGCTCACTTCCTTCCGGGCGCACTTTTAACCAGGATTGCAGAATGGCCATTGCCTGGGCAGAGAGATAGGCCACGCGCTCTTTGTCCCCCTTATCATGAATCCAAAGGCGTGGCAAGCTGCCGGGCATGGAATACAGATACAGATCCTCCATCGATAGATTGCGGACTTCCCCGACTCGCAGGCCGCATCTTAACATCAAGAGAAAAATTGCCCGGTCTCGAGGCGAATGGATGAACCCAAACAACTGCTCCAGATCATTATCCGGTACATCCCGCGGCAGGCGTTGGCCTTGTCGGATAAAGTGGCGCTTTGGACGCACGGGGTTTTTCGGCGCATCTTCATTCATCATGGCAAGGAATTGATAGAACGAGCGCAGGGTGGCCAGCCGACGGTTGATGGTGGCGATGGCATGTCCGGATGTCTGGCTGTGCTCGATGAAAGCATCTACATCCCGGACTGTGACCTCTGTTATCGGTTTGGAGAGCCAGCCAAAGAATAGCTCCAGGTCGTTGGTGTAATGGATAGGCGTGCTGCTGTGCGGGGCTTTCCGCCGCAGCCATTTCTGGAATTGCTCGATTTCTGGTAACATGAAAGAACCTCCTGGTGGTTGATTTGGATCGAACCTTGGCGGGTTTCGTCCAGATTATCACCAGGAGGCAGTTCAGACAATGTTTGTCTGTTTAGGAACTTAATGTAAGGACGTAAGATGACTGTGAAAATTTGATTCCCTGTTGGTTTTCGAACAAATCTAGCTTTGACGAATTTTTTGCGCCCTACGATGATCGTCCAGAAATTCTTGGATATTCCAAAAACGGGATAGGGAATCCGGAAAACATCCTGCGGGAAGATTCGACAAATAGTTTTCATTGACAATGAAAACTATTTGATGTATCATTTCATTATGAATGAAAACCATTGGAAGTCAAGGTGGTCGAAAGATCAGATCAAGGCCGTGCTTCTGGAACAATTTGATTCGTTCTGGAAGCACGATACCGGCATTCCTCGTGACCGGCTTGCTGATGTGGAACAGGCAGCTGGCCTGCCGCACGCAGTAATCCTCTCCGGCCTGCGCCGGGTAGGAAAATCCACTCTGATTGCCCAGATGGCGCACAAACTGGGCCAGGATGTTTTTTACTATCTTAACTTTGAAGACGATCGCTTCCTTGGATTCCAGGCGGAAGACGCTAATGATTTATATCAGATCCTGGTCGAACTGTTCGGGGAGCGAAAGGTCTTTGTGATCGATGAAGTCCAGAATATTCCGGGCTGGGAACACTTTGTACGCCGTTTCATGGAAATGGGCTTCAAGTTTTATATTACCGGCTCAAATGCTTCCCTACTCAGCCAGGAGTTGGGTACACGCCTGACCGGCCGTTATGTGCCGATCGAGCTGTTCCCATTCTCCTTCCGCGAGTTCCTGCAATTCCTCGGCCAGCCGGAACCTAACCTAAAGCGCATGACAACGGTGGAGAAGGGGCGACTGAAGTCTGCGCTGAATGAGTATTTGCAGTCAGGTGGGATCCCGGACGCACTCAAATACCCCGAGCTGCCTCTGCTGCGGACCCTGTACGATGATGTGCTCTATCGGGATATCGCCACCCGCTACCGATTGGAGGCCGTTTCCGCTCTTAAGGAGCTTGCTTTTTTCCTTGTGAGCAATCCTGGCAACCTCGTGTCTTTCAATAAACTGAAGGATCAATTTCACCTGGGGAGCGTGAACACGATCAAGAGCTACATCGAATACATGGAAAACAGCTGGCTCGTGTTCACCTTGAATCTATATGATTTCTCAGTCAAGCGCCAGCAGATCGCTCCCAAGAAGATCTATAGTATCGACAGCGGCCTTTCCAACGCCGTAGGCTTTGGTTTTTCCCCAAACACAGGCAAATTGCTGGAGAACCTGGTTTTTCTAGGTCTGCGGCAGCAATCCAAAGAAATCTACTATTACACCACTCCGACCGGCTTCGAGGTTGATTTTTACCTTCCCGAGAAGCAGCAGCTGGTCCAGGTGACACAAAGCCTGGACAACCCAACCACCCGAGAGCGAGAGCTGCGTGCTCTGACCGAGGCGGTCCAGTCGATCAAGGTAAAGAGTGCTCTGATATTGTCTGACTCAAACGAAGATGAGTTTGAGATCAATGGTGTTCCGGTCGAAGTGCGCTCATCTGCAGAATGGTTGCTCAATCGATAGAAACCGCCTTGAATGAGTGGATCATGCTGGAAGCTGAGGGTTAATCCTATCGGCAATTCCATCATTACGTACTCATTGCTTTCTCAAGACAAACATCTGGTATACTTCTTTTACTTGATGTTGACTGGTTTCTTAAAACTGTTGACTCAACCTTAATAAAGAATTCCAATGTACTTGAATGTCGACTCGACCAATGGATTCGGCGAAAATGGCAGGACATTGGTTGGGAGAAGCGTGAGCGCCGGTTCGTGCTTTTAAGCCATTGGTTGAGAGTTCGAGCCTCTCCGCACTCACAATATCCACTCAATCCTTAATGATGAGCCTAAAATGGGAGTTTTCTCCCACCCAGACCTGCCAGAAGGCAGGTTTTTTGGTTAAATGTCCCATTTTGGCCTTTTTGGATCTTGGTAGAAAATCGAGAATTCCAATGTACTCGTTCAATGATAATGGTATGGTTGTCAACATCAGTCAAAAAATAGTCAACCAAAGAGAAGTTGAGATAGGAACAGCTAGTACAGGGGGTCCCTACCTCAATAGAATGGATATAAACCTATCCCACATGGGAAGCCGTATACACACGCACTTCGCGGTCCAACCGGCCAGCCAGCCGATCTTTCTGAATTTCCAGATCATAACGCGTCTGTAGGTTCATCCAGAAATTCTCGGACATCCCGAAATAATGGGACAATCGCAGGGCGGTATCAGCAGTCACGGAACGTTCGCCGTGCACGATTTCATTTATGCGACGCGCAGGGACGTGGATATCCTTCGCTAGGCGATACTGGCTCAGCCCCATCGGTTTCAAGAATTCTTCCAGCAGAATTTCTCCAGGATGCACCGGCTCAAACTTTTCGCTCATCGTCATCTCCTAATGGTAATCCACGATTTCGACCTCATAGGCATTCCCTTCTCGCCATTGGAAGCAGATGCGCCATTGGTCGTTGATACGGATGCTGTACTGCCCGGTACGATCGCCAGAAAGCTTTTCTAGCCGATTACCCGGAGGTACACGCAAATCATCCAGCTTTTCAGCTGCATCCAAGATGGCCAGTTTTCGCCAGGCGACTCTGAGAAGGTTTGCCGGAAATTTCTTTGAGATCTGTCTCGCGAATATTCTTTCCGTATCTTTATCGCGGAACTTCTTTATCATCCTGATTATAATAACGCAATGCGTTACTAATGTCAAGTAGGATATAAGAGACTGTCATAACCTGATAGGAGGCACATCACTCTTAATTGGTATAGCTCTAGTGCTTTGGCTTGTCCGAAAAGCTCGAGCCGAAGTGATCTATGGCGATATAACAGTACTCGATCCGACGCCGCATGACGAGATTGCGCTAAGGAAACGACCACGTTGGATTGCACAATACTGCCTCACAGGCTTTGACACGGACCAATTTTCATTCATCGACACACTTGACAAACGCCCTAAATGTAGATACAATGTAATTACGTTTAGGAGATAATAGTATGAGCATGACGATTCGATCTAAAGTTGTAAAAATTGGCAATTCACGCGGGATCCGTATTCCGCGGGCATTACTGGAACAGGCCGGGTTGGCTGGTGACGTTGAGATGGCAGTAGAAGGAAATAAACTGATTATTCATCCAATACGGCATTCTCGCCAAGGTTGGGCGGCTCAGTTTGCTTCCATGGCAGAGCATGGCGATGATCGATTGTTCGATCAACCGCCCGCGACCCACTGGGACGAAGACGAGTGGACATGGTAGTCAAACGTTTTGAAGTCTATCTCGTCAACCTTGATCCTACACTTGGCAGGGAGATTCGAAAAACGCGCCCATGCTTAATCATCTCCCCTGATGAAATGAACGACCATATCGCGACGGCAATCGTTGCCCCAATGACAACCAAAGGACGAGATTACCCCACCCGGGTCAAATGTCGTTTTCAAGGAAAAGAGGGGCAGATTGTACTGGATCAGATTCGGACCGTGGATAAAATCCGTTTGGTTAAAAAGCTTGGAAAAATAAACGCCAGCACTCAAAAGGAAGTATTGGTAATATTGATGGATATGTTCGCTGAGTGACCATAGCGTTAGCTTCATCTGTCTGCGAAGTCTGACCTGAATTCGAGCTCTACAATCCTCGAGATAAAAATCTGGTATACCCGCCATGGTTGGTGTTGACAGGTTTCTCAAAACTGTTGACTCAAAATTAATTAAGAATTCCAATGTACTTGTATGTCCACCCGTCCAATGGACTCGGCAAAAATGGCAGGACATTGGTTGGGAGAAGTGAAAGCGCTGGGGCGTCCTTTTAAGCGATTGGTTGAGAGTTCGAGCCTCTCCGCACTCACACATTCACAATATGATCCTTAAAGCGGAAATTTGTCCCACCCAGACCTGCTGCAAGGCAGGTTTTTTGGTTAAACGTCCCATTTTGGCCTTTTTTTGGCTTTTGGCAGAAAATCGAGAATTCCAATGTACTCGTTTAATATTTTTGTTAAGGTTGTCAAGATCTGTCAAAAATAGTCAGCCCCAATGATTTTGTGGGGCGTAATTAACAAAAAGCGAAGTCCGGAGTTCATAGGGGTATCTCTGGGAAAAGCCATTGAATTATATCTAACCAACCTGCCACCGCCGAGAGCATCGACTTCATCGTCCAGATCCTCATCCTCCAGGAGGTGCGGTGCGTGACAGCCGTCGCCCGCGTCGAGAAGAAGCTCAGGAACGGCCGGCTCTGGTGCACGCCCGCCTTCCGCTTCGAGGAGACATCCCCCGAGGAGGTGCCGCACTGGGAACGCGCAAGCCCGGCCGAGGCCGGGCTGGAATAAAAGTGGAGCGATTCGTATGAACTGCCCTAGCGTAGGGTTTGCGCAATCAGAAGGCAAATCGTTTATCCAGATTCAATTTTAATCGGCTGGTTGAAGCCCAACGGCAGCTGAAAAGCGGGCACGCCTTTCAAGAACAGGACGATTCCAGGGAAGGAACTATCGGGTGCGAATTGCAGAGAAGTGCCAGAGGATGTTTGTTGGACAAGGGCGGCACTGTTGGCAGCGACACGAACCAACTTCTTGGGACTGTTCAAGGTTCGTGTCAGCTTGAGTGAAGAATGGACAGTGCACTCTTTGAGCCAGGGCACACACCAGCGCACCATGTTAGCCGCCAGTCCAGTGAACAGCACTTGCAACTGGATGCCTGCCGGAGAGCGGCTCATGAGATGCTGGACGAAGAACGTTCCTTTCATCTCTTTGTTTCCGGCTTCGATGGTTTGGCGTTGGTTGTAATGTTCGAACCAAATCGGCAAGGATGGGATGGCATTGTCGTCGCGGTAAAGGATCAAGACTGCATACTTATACCTGCGCCCGATTTTGAAGCGCTCAATGGCGGCGGTCAGGGGATAGGGACAGTCGCGCAACTGACATTGTCCCCAGACTGTCATCTCAGCATTCTCTCCAACCTTGACCCAGGGAACTCCTTTTTTCAGGCGGGAGCACAAGGCGGTTGCCGTTTGCCCGTTGGGAGCCTTGGTGTTGGGACAATAGCCCATCTCCAACAGCCAGGTCAGATTTCCACCGGACGAGAAACCGGCATCCGTGCGCGCTTCCACATAAGGTGGGGGATCAGGATTGGCCAGGTTGTCTTTCTCAAGGGTGGCCTGCCAGTCAAGCAATTGAGTCAGGCATCCCATCTGTTCGTGCAGATGATCCTGATGTTTGCCGATCCTTTGCTGCGCCGTGGCGATCTGCGCTTCCAGACGCGGCAAACGCTTGCGCCAACCGGTCATTTTTTTCTTCAAAAGGGCCTTTTGGGGCCGGGAAATGGGGTTTTTGAGGGTCTGCTCGGCGTGATAGCCCTCCCCAATGAGCCTCTGGCGGATTTGCTGCAGACGGTTTCGTTGGGCCTCCTGCTGGTTCAACAAACGACGCGTCCGTGCGACCCTTGCCTCTTGCACCTCCAAACGCTGTTGCACCAATTCCGTTCGCCGACGCGGCCGGATATGGGTCTGAGCTTCCGCAGCTCGAACCAGTTCTTTCACGCAGGAGGACGAAATCGTGTCCCCAGGGTGATGAAAGCCTGCCAGCCACAAGCGCTCGCCTCCCGCATCCGTCAGACAGACCCGCGCCAATTGATAGCCCAGCTTCACACTGTCATTCATCCATCCAAACGCCACTCCTGGATAGCTGGTGCTGGTGGAACTCACTGCCTGTCCGGTGAGATCAAAATCGTAAACGATCGCCGCACCCCGTCGCAGCAATTCATGGACTCGATTCGCAATGAACGGTTGGCTGAATTCTTCGATCACTTTCTCCACCGCCACCACCGTCTGCTCGTTACAAACATCCAGCGTCCGGCTCACACTGCTGTAGTGCGCAAAACCCGCTTGCCCCCACGCTCGCGCCACCACCTCGTCCTTCACCAACGGCCGCACGCCATCATTGAGATCTTCAAGATGTTCCATGCCGCTCGTGATCCCAGCCAGAAATTCCACCAGCTTGGTCTGCGGACGATACTTGCGTGTCTTCTGCCCAATCGGTATTTGCATCAGCCGCTCAATCAATCCATGCTGGCTCAAGAATTCACCAAATGCCACCAACATGCCATGCGCTGTGTTGGCCATCGGCCAGTCTGATGATTTCGTCGCCATTTCTGGTACCTCCGCTCCCACAGAGGTTACCAGCCCTGGCCGTAGCCCTACAAAATCAAATCTGATTCAACGTTTTGCCTTCTGATTGCGCAAAAGTTACGCTAGCACTTGTTGCATGTTTCGAGGCGAATATTGGCCATGAAGCGCGTAAGTAGGGTTGTATGATATTACTTTACGAATGCCGTGCTACGAAAGTACAAGTGCGCCGACCAAGATGAGAAAACGCTCTTTGTTGGCAAGCTGGGCATCAAGAAGCAGATTCAAGGTGCCGCTAATACTTCGGCGAAAGTCATCCAAAATTCAAAAGGGTTGTTGTTTGGGTTCAGTCCGGCCAATGCCTTCGCTGGCAAACAACTCTTTTATCAGGCACAACACCCCAATATTTTTTATCGCTATTTACGATTCTCGCACTGGTTGCGCAAAAGTTATGCTAATCCGCCACTTTACTCGCTAACCAACATCAACTTCGCATATCGTCCGTGCAGCCAGCCAATGGCACGTGTCAGGTGCAGGGTCAATGTCAGTGTAATGAAACCGCCAACAGCCAACAAAATCAAAGACCAGTAGTTCTGAAAAACGTGATTCGCTCCAAAGCTGACCATGGGTATCTTCCAGATCAATTCTGTAAATGGTGAAGCCATTACTCCAACAGAAAAGGAGAGCAAAGTAACCATTACCGAAAAATAGATTATTCCCAGCGGCATTTGCAATACCATATAGAGCAGCGACAACCAGGTATGTTTATCGGTCAGCAAGGGTTTCAAACGACCAAGCCATTTCAACCCTGGCTGCGCGAACAAAGGACGACGCGGCATACGAATCCCTAGCAACGCTTCCACAAGGCGGCCTTCGAGCAAGGCCAGTCCCTGCACCGAAAGCAGGAAGAGGATGGCGAAGGGTACGCCAATGATCAGGATCAAGAATGAAATTGAAAGCGATAGTCCTGTTATGGCCCAGGTAAAATAGATGATGCCCGTGACGAACGCGATGAACATGAACAACAGCGAACCCCAGGTACGCGGATCGACGTACACACTGAAGAAGCGGCCAAGCGCCGATTGGGGTCTGACGGTCTGTTTCAAGGTAGGCGTAGTACGACGCTCCACTTCCTTATAGGCGGAGGCGGTCTCTTCGGGGGAACCGTATTCTTCGATCAACTTCCTGAGCGTTTCGACATCATCCTGGTCAGGCTTGGCTTCATGCGCCGACGCCAGAGCCAACGTCAAGTGTTCGCGTGCATCGGCCAGTGCATCCTGCAGGAGGGCTGTGTCACTGTTTTTCATTTCCTCTTTTAGTGCATCGAGATATTCTTCAATCGTTTTATACATGGCGTTATCCTTTCAAAATTGCGTCCACGAAATTCCTGGTTCGTTTCCAGATTTCAAGCCACTCAATCAGGGCGGCGCGGCCTTTCTCGGTGATCTTGTAATACCTGCGCGGCGGAGCCGAGACAGACGGCTCCACGGTGCTTTCGAGCAGTTCATTCTCCTCGAGTGAGCGCAACACGGGATACAGGCTTCCCTGCTTCATGATGGGCATATCAGGACTGTTTTCTTCGAGCAATTTGGCAACCTGGTACCCATACATCGGCTCTTTACTGCGGCCCAAAACACTTAGCAGCACGAGGGAAGCTGTACCAGCATTCATTTCTTTCTGGAATTTTTTTGTAGCAACAGATATGTCTATCATGCGTTCTCCATCTAATACTGATTATTTATCACTATTATTAATCTAATAATAGCAGTAGATTGTTATTATGTCAAGGGTTTAAAGATATTCCCTGCCCCGAATAAATAAGAGTGGACGACCGCCAAGTCGCCACCGATTGTTATCAAATGGGAAAAAGTAAAAATGTCATGACACCTAAACCCCGCGCCTGCGATCTGGGAATTCCATATGAAGGCACGACCGGACCATTCAATGCCATCACCGATATTGGCAAAATCGAAGTGGGTACCACCACCTGTATTGATGGAAACGATTGCCACAAAGGAGTTACCATCATGCACCCACGCGGCCGGGATGACTACGATGGGGAGCCTTGTCGCCCACCTGATGGGCATCGCCAGGCAGGTGGCGGCGCGGGATGCCTACATTGCCGCCGCCGAGAGCATCGACTTCATCGTCAAGATCCGCATCCTTCAGGAGGTGCGGCGCGTGACGGCCATCGCCCGCGTCGAGAAGGAGCTCAGGAACGGCCGGCCGTTGATACCGGCTGAGTCCCATTGGTTTCAAGAATTCTTCCAGTAGAAATTCTCCGGGATGCACCGGCTCAAATTTTTCGCTCCTCGTCATCTCCTAATGGTAATCCGCGATTTCGATCTCATAAGCATTCCCTTCTTGCCATTGAAAGCAGCTTAACCGAAGGAGGTCTTTCTTTACAACTCAAAAATCGAGTTTAAGAACACCGTAACCTGACGGGTCTTCTAAGAGACCCGTCAAGCTGTAAAATACAGGAGGAGTTTTAGGGCGAAAAGGAGATTGTTTTGCTCACACATATCCCGGCCAGGCCATTATCAGAACAAAGCTTAAGGGTGACATCAAAGGTCTCCCCGGCAGGGTTGTAGGCCAGGAAGGTTTGGACGCTGGCAGTGCCCGCCTCGCCGGCCATGAGATCCGACTGTGAGCTTGGATTGGTACACCATTGGTCGTATCCGGTGAATTCATCGCTTGAAGCTGTCGCCGTTGTCCCGTGTGCGCTATTTGTGAATGTGATTGTAAACGACTCCCAGGTCAAAGCTCCGGTATTTTTCACGGTGAACATAAAGCACTCGTAACCAGGACCGGTGCCAAATGATTTGTAGGAAAAGGTGAACGAAGGTACCGGGGTAGGTGTGGGTGGTGCGGCGATCACCGGCAGGGCGCTGGTATCCCCGGTCACCGTGGCGTATTGGCCCCACAGCCAGCAGGTGCCTCCGGGGATATTCGGATTATTGATAATCCAATATTGTCCATATGCATCCCGCCCCACGACCTGGGCTGTCTTCCCGACGAGCAACACGCCGACCAGGTCGTAGACTGATCCCGGCCCGGTGCGGCAGTTGGTGTTGCCCGAGACGCTGACCGTCGGCACGGCCGGAGTAAGAGAAGCCGTCAATGTGGGAGTGAGTGTAGGCAACGGGGTTATGGACGGAGTGGAGGTGAAAATGGGTGTATCGGTAACCATTGCAGCCAGGGTGCCTGCCACTAGGTTGGCGACGTTTGTCTGGGCGTTCATCGTCTGTGCGACCGCGGTGGCAACCATATCTCCCTGCACAGGTGTAGCGACTTGCAGATTGCAAGCGGACAAACCAAACATGATGGCGGCGATGAGAAGTACAGCGATTCTTTTTGTCGACATTTGATACTCTCTTCCCGTGTAAAAAGAACACAATGTCATCATACAATCTTTCTCCAAAGAATACAATTCCCCGCAGGGTGCAAAAACCTCATAAAGATAGATTAATTCGAAAATCCTATAGGAATTCGTGATGTCTTAACGCAAAATGTTAATATAAGCGCTCTCGAGTGAGACCTCAATACTAAAGTTTGGTATAACTCGTTTGATTAGCGTTGACAGGTTTCCCGAAACTGTTGACTCTGCCTTAATTAATAATTCCAATGTACTTGGTTGTCGACTCAACCAATGGATTCGGCGAAAATGGCAGGACATTGGTTGGGAGAACCGTGAGCGCTTTTAAGCCATTGGTTGAGAGTTCGAGCCTCTCCGCACTCACTTGAAGCTGTATTGGGGGATTTTCTCCCACTTGACCTGCCGAAAGGCAGGTTTTTTGCTAAATTCGTCCCATTTTGGCCTTTTTTGCCCCTCCCGAATTAAAGTGAATTCCAATGTACTCGTGGAATTATTTTTGGACCTGTCAAACGGTGTCCAGCGCCATCTACAGGATCTGCTCAATTATTGTTGGATCCTTGATCTGATCATCCTGAGCGAGCAGGAGCACCTTCGAAACGATCTCCGCTGTTTTCGGGTCGTCATCGACAAACGGCAGAAACAGGCGGCCGCGATGTTGGGAGTGAACCGGAATGATGCACAAAGCTTCACCAGGCTGCTTATGCACGACCCCGCTGCCGAGATGCACGTTATAGTTTCCCAATTTCCCATCGATTAGAATAAAGTGATCAGCAAGCTGTACATTCGTAAGTTTCATCAGGGCACAGGTTTCCCGGATCAATGCCGAACGGGCTTCGATGGACGAGGCTGAAGCCTCCGGGTCGATACCGCCGGCGTGGGCTACGCTGACCACTAAATCCAGATCCCGCATCACTTCGCTGAAGATCCGTTCGGGTATCTTTCCAAGAGGCAACAGCGTCCAGCTTCCCCGTTCCGTGAAGGCGACTGCCTCAATGGTGAGATTCTCCACCTCGGCGGGAGTAAACATGCCTTGGAGAAAGCCGACGCGCGCCGAGATACCCAGGGTGTGGAAGGTCTTCTGCACGCCTTCTTCCTGGTTCACCACCCAACCGCGACTGCCGAATAGGCCAACCGCCTGGCGGGGATTGACTTGATGGCCGGCATAACGGCGCGATAGATTTCCCTCAGCTTTTTCCGCCTTGGTGAGGACATACAATTCACGGAAGATTTGTTTGAACGGTTGGATGCGCTCGGCGATAAAGCACTCATGCTGCCATGCATGCCAGTCCTCACTCTTCAATAAATCCAACGGGTGGGCGATGAGTACCTCATCCTCCGGTCCAATCTGGAATACCTTTCCAGTATGATGAGTAAGTGTTTTGCCACCATCGGTCGGATACCCCATCCCGCCCACGCCGACGAAGACCAACTGTTCGAGCATGGGCATTAGCATCGGATGGCGGAACAAGGCCTGTAGCTCCGGGCCTCTGAAGACGTCCCTGTTGCACATAGCTTGCTCGAGCGAGAGGCGCATCCGGCTGACCTGGCGATCCAATTGCTGCTTGCGGCTGACCAGGCCGGCAACGCGCTCGTCTTTTTTGACGGTGGCAGGAATGCTCTTGAGGGGTTTGCCGTTTTTCACAATGAAAAGCTCCGGTTCACCCAGATCATTGACGGATAACGAAAGCTCCACGCCACCGCTTTCCACGACCACTGGTCCTCCGGCAAGATCGCTGATTGCCTCGATCTCCATCGCCCATTCGAGGCGCTGCGGGTCCGGATAGCCGGCCGTGCGGGCCAGGTTTTCCATCCCGATTTCCACGGCCAACCTTTCGCTAGCTCTGCGCATCGATCCGAATTTCTTGCTTGTACGCAGGAAGTCTTGCATGACCTCGTAACGACGCAGGATCTCTTGCTTGAGGTCGGTCATGTCCGGCAGAGGAATCAACCCAAGCGCCCGCACCGAATCCTGGTGCCGTTTGGCTTTAATCCGCTCGGCCAGTGTCTGAGAGGATACTTTTCCCAACATGGCATCGGCAAACAGGCGTGCCCGCACGTGCCCCGATCCTCCGGCAGCATATTCGGCGGCCTGGTAAACCATTTGCCAGCGCTCCTCCCCCAGCGCCGTGTACACCCGGTGAAACCAGGCCACATCTACGGCTCCGTCCATCAGGCGCTCCGCTGTCAGCGACGTGTATTCGCTGGTCCTAACCGCCCACTCATCACGGATGTCCTTTTCCACCATCCACTGGCGATCCTTGGTGTGGGCATAGATCCACCGGACGGCTTCGGTGAATTTAGGCCACTGCAATCTTTCCTCGACAAATGTGGCCCACTGCGGGGCGTAAACTGCCAGCTCGATCAGGCGTTTGTCGGCGATATGATCATCTGCTGCCCGCCTGGCGAATTCCTCCGTCGTGTCTGCCTCAATCGGGTAGCTGTTCCGGATCAGATGACTCAAAACAGCGGTCCGGCTCTGGCCGCCTAGCCAGCCACGCTCGAAGTCCGATTTCCCCAGAGCAACCAACAGCCAGAAAAGGTTCTTCAGGCCCGGGACGGATCGCAAGCACAGACTAGGAGCGGAAGCTGCAGTGGGCAGGTCGCCGCGTTTTGTTTCGATCGACAAAATCCGTTCCCGGCAGGTCTCCATCAACTCCCTTAGAATGGGGAATTGCTCTTCCATGCGGTGAGACCTTCGCCCACTAAATTCACGCAGCAAGGGAAAGTTTCCACGGAAGGCTTGCTGATGGGTGTGCCGGAAGAAAAGGTCAATGAGATCGTCCCGGGTCGCTGCTCCGGCTTCAAAAGCAAGTAGCGTATCCTTGATCAACGGAATATCGTTGCGAATGCTGATGAGCGAATGGTCATAGATCAAGAAATATCTCGGCACTCCGGGTTTGGGTTCATCCACCCATCGCACCAAATTCCAGAGACGGGTATGATGAATCTTCATCCAGGTTTCCGGCCAGAATGCCCTCTGCCAGTGGGCGACGTGGAGATATGACAGCTTCTTCGAGGAGAGCACTCTCTCCTGTTGATGGTAGACTTCTTTTAGGACACTAACTTCCTGCGAATTTATCTTGCCGATTGAGGCTTCCAATGCATCGAGGATAAAGTCGGTTTCGCCCGGAACTGGATGGCTGCGCAGGATCCATTCCAGGATGGTCTGCGTTATAAAAACGTGCTCCATGGAAAAATCCAACCGGATGCCGTATACCTTCTGGAGTTCCGGCGAGATCTCCGCCGTGACTCGACTGCCTGCGCCCCAGCGAATGTCAGCGAGATTCAGGATCGCCAAGGCCCGGATCAGCTCGAAACCATCCGTATCTTTAAAAGACTCCGGCCTGGATTGCCACCATGACTCCCAGGTCTCACGACTTGGTAACCGCGCGAGATCCTGCTCGCAGGGTACCGTCGGATCGGGGCGAGGAAACCCATTGCGGACATTTCCCAACAGTTCGATTTTCTTGGCCAATCCCCAATCAATCTCTACCGGATCATTTCGATGCTGCTGGATGAGCGCTTCAAGGCTTTTGAGACAGGCGAGCGCGGCAGGGCTTCCCAATTTCACCTTATTCAAAGCCTTCGTGTGAGCTTTATCCCAATGCGGTGGAACTGCCTTGGTGCGCTTGTCAGGGTCCATTAGGCCGAGCGCATTCTCCAGAGTATATTCCTCGACATTTTCGGCCAGGATGTTTTCAAGCATCCGGGTTTCGGCATCGGTCAGGTTGGACTGCTCTCGGAATTCAACTGCTAACTTGTGGTAATCAGGCCTGCAGCGATTTACCCGCTTGCACTCCTGTAAAAGCTCCAGGCCGGCCAGTCGCTGGTTTTCGTCTTTCTGCGCGATCAGGCGATGAATGCTCTGCATCAGACTTTTATCCGGAAGGCCTAGTAAAAGTCGGATAGCCCCTCGACGCAGGTCCTGGGACTTTCTCGCCAATAAGGCTTCAATTTGGCTGGATTCTGATTCCGCCAGCTTGTATCTCTGAAGGGTGCTCAAAGCGGTCTCACGTACCCGTGGGCTGGGATCTGCGGCCAGGGTTAACAGAACCTGTCGTCCCTCCGAATTTTTATCCCCCAGCTTATCGATCAAGTGGGCCACTCTGTTGCGAGAACCCGGCTCCATGATCGATAAATAGGGGACCAGGCGCAACGGGGATCGAGAGCCGAGACACTCGATCAGCCTGCTGGCGATCGACTTCCGCTCGAGCACGACCGGCAGCCAATCCCAAACCAGGGGCTTTAAGCTCGACTTTTCATGTTTGACCCGGGTGAGTAACTGCTCCAGTCGCTCGAAAAGGTCGCTCTGGCCGAGGAGGGCTGGGGCGTAATCTGGCTGTGCCAGGCCGGTGAAGGCGCGAGTCGCAATTCGTAAATCGTCATCCAGCACGGCTTTGAGGAGTTCATCCAGGCTTCCTGTCAAGGTCAACTGGGCTAGCAAATGGGTAGCAGCAAACCTGCGTTCCACTTCAGCCGATTGGCGTAATGCGACAGCATGAGGAAGAGCTGCCGCCGCGTCTTCGAACGCCATCGACCACAAGGCGTAATAGGCCTCTTCGGGTGAGCCTTGCTGCACCACCTTTTCACACTCGCTCCTTGAGTCAAGGTAGTGGATGACTTTAACCAGGACTTCGTTAACCGTCTTCTGGCTGACCACCTCGAATGGCAGACCAAACCACACACTGAACGCCCGGATTGCCGCACTGAAGCGGCTCAAGTTATGTTCCAAGATCAACTGGAGCATCCGCCGAAAGGCCTGAGGCTGCGCCTCGTCGATGCTTTCCAAGATCACCTGGCGCAAACCTTCCTCCCGCTGAGCTGCCAGCAGCATTCGCTCGACGAAATCCCACCCCTCTAGCCGTGACGAGCATAAAAGTCCCCGGACTACATGCCGGCCCATCCTCCCAATCTCATGGCTGCCATTGGCGGAGGTAATAAGGATATCGTATACCTCTTTTCCAATATCACCTCCTGCATCGATCGCGCCAGCGAACAAATAACCTAATGAGTCCGGTGCGCTGTAACCCAAATAAGGCGCCCAGGTTGCATACCATGCCACTTCCTGATTGGGGAATTTTTTTGTAACGATCACGAGCCGTTGCACCCAGGCTACCCGTGCCTTCGGGGAATAATGATGAGGCAGGCGAAATGGGCGCCGGTAATAGGTTGTCTGGTAGGGAAGCCGATCGAACAACTTCCAGGTGGCTTCTACCTGAAAGGCTGCTTTAGGAAAAAGGGCTTCGAATAATTTTCGCCTGTCTCCTGCTTTCAATTCCCCCAATTGGATTAAAGTATCGTGCTGCAATTTTAGGAATTTATCCCTGTTGTTTGCAACAGCAGTCCACACCGATCCGTCCTGGAGTAGAACCTGGCCGATGGCAGACAAATTCGAGGGGAGGGTAACGACCCGCACGAGAGTGGCAAGCTGCGCCTTTGGATCCTGGAATACTTTGAGGTGCTCCTGCGGCTGTTCTGATGTAAGCATCGTGATCATCCCCCTGCCAGGGCGACGAGCCGGATGAAGAGGACCTTGCTTTTTGGCTTGAGATAGACTTCGCTATTCAGGTTGGTTTGCTGAACATCGTCGATAAATACGTAATACAGGCCATCCTCGAAAGCCTGCAGGGCGGTGGCGACTGCCTCATCTGCGTCCACAGGCTTACCGGGATCGCGTTCGCCTGAATCCACTTTTCCTTTTTCGACACCTTGCGCGATTTCTGCTCTTGAGAGGACACGCGCCAGCCGGCGTTCTTCCTGCCTCTTTTGAAAGCCCTGGACTTCTTCGATGACAATGGATGTGATCAGGTCGCGCAGCTTGCGCCGGTCGCCGGGCTCCCAAAGCGGTGGCAGCTTCATGCGCCAATCGGTGAATACCGGACGTTTCTGGCCGAGAACTTTCGCCTCAATCGTAAGAGTGACAGGCATGATAGCCTCCCATTTCTTGATGTAGATAATTTGTTCTAAATCATATTATATAGCAAAAGGGTAAGATTCGCGCGACACAGACTTATGTCTTTTTTCTTGCCGGTATTTGTTCCATCAAACACATAAATATTGTATTATAATGTGTCTACAATTGTAGGTACATTGGAAAGGATGGTTGTTATGGTAACGGTTGGTGTACGTGAACTCAAGCAGCAAGCCAGTGAACTGATCCGCCTGGTGCGCGAAACGGGTAGCGAGGTACAGGTAACTCACCGCGGCAAAGTCGTGGCTTTGCTGATCCCAGTTGCCCCCTCAAAAATTAAGAGCACTGAAAACCGTTCCTGGGCCAATCTGGATACTCTCGCGGCCGAGATTGGTGCCCGCTGGCCGAAGGGTGTATCCGCCGCCCAAGCAGTTTCTGAGAGTCGGCGATGACCCCTGCACAAGTTCCAGAACAAGCCTTTATCGTCCTGGATGCAAGTGTTTGGGTCGCGCGGCTGATATTACAGGATGAATTTCACGAGCTTGTGAAAACATGGATGAAAGAGCAGCGTGAAAAAGGCGTGCAGTTCATTTCTCCTGCCCTGCTGCTCGCCGAAGTCGGCGGCTCGATCGCACGCCGCACGGGTAGCCCGTCGCTCGGCAAACGGGCAATTACCCAATTGGAGAGGCTGCCCGGTTTGCGGTTGGTCGATATGGATAATAAGTTGGTGCGTGAAGCAGCCCGCCTGGCCGCCGAACTGGGTTTGCGCGGAGCGGACTCACTGTATGTCGCGACAGCACGCCAGCTTGGAATACCACTGGTCACCTTCGATGTTGACCAGCGCCAGCGGGCGAAGGCACGTGTGACGATTCATTCCATCGTCGATGAAGCTGGAGGTTAGCGAAATATTTATCGTGTCCAACCGTATTCCCGCCAGATAAAATTCTGGTATACTTCTTGACACAATTTGACTGGCGTTAAAAATCCATTGACTGTAAATTAATATTTAATTCCCATGTGTTTTGAAGCCAGTCGTCCAATGGACTAGGCCATTTTGGCAGGACATTGGTTGGGAACGCGGAGTCGCATTTTT
Organism: uncultured Chloroflexia bacterium; assembly: GCA_963753465.1. GTDB lineage: Bacteria > Chloroflexota > Anaerolineae > Anaerolineales > Villigracilaceae > UBA877. The sequence continues at coordinate 329,705 of CAVWCJ010000007.1, read as the reverse complement.
GCTGCTTTTAAGCCATTGGTTGAGAGTTCGAGCCTCTCCGCACTCATAGTATCTATTCAATCCTTAATGATGAGCTTAAAAATGGAGGTTATCTCCCACTCAGACCTGCCTCGCGGCAGGTTTTTTTGATTAAATGTCCCATTTTGGCTGGTTTTTGCTTTTGGCCAATAAATGAGAGGACCAATGTATTAGAGTTTAGACTATGTGGCAATCTCTCGGCATGCCGAGTGGCTGATTAGAACCTTAAAAATCCAATATCAAGCGGTAGCAGCGGCCTTGGAGGCTGAGAAATGGTGTTTTTTCACCACATCGAAGCGCTCCCGGCGAGCCCTCAAGCGGCCTTTCTGCCAGCCCGGAGATTTTCCTCTGGGTTTTGGCTGCCTGGCCGGTGTGCCGATCTGAGCGAAAATGTCGTTCATGCCCTGGCAAACCCGGCCTGGCGTCAATTCTGTCTGCTTTTTCTGCCAGGGGAGCGGTTTGTCCACACCCAGGGGACGGGCCAGCCAGAGCTCCCAAGTGATCAGCGGCATCAGGTCGCTCCAGCGTTCTCCCTGCTCAGGGGTGCTGAACAGGGGCAAAGTCCAGTAGAGGCGTTGTTTGGCGAAGCGATACCAATGGTCCACCGTATAGCGGCGCATGTAGATCTGCCACCAGGTGCGCGGCTCAGGCGGTTCTGCGCCGATCCAGGCGATCCAGATCACCTTGGGCAAGCGCCGCGTGCCTTTGCTCTCCAGACGCTCCAGGCGAGCAATCCGCATCGGACAAGTGGCCGCTTTGCGCAGGTGCAGATCATTCCAGAGGGTGACCTGGATCTTGCCCAGATCCGGATCGTCCATTTCAAAACGATCGTCTGGTTCTCGCCAGGTGGTGGAGTCCTTGAACTTGAACTTCGCCCCATGGAGGGGATGTCTGCCTCGTCCTTTGTAAGGCCCAGGCGGACCCGCCAAACACAAATTCGGGCGCAAACGGATCACCTTGTCGGTGGGGATGTCTGCGGTCGTCAATAAGAACGGCGCACACCCATATTCGGCGTCCCACAGCGAGATGGCCCGCACCGGCAGCTGGCTTTGCACACTCCGCAGATGAGTGCCGCCTACTTCAAAGGGTGTTTGCTGGCTGGCGATGCGTTCGTGCAGCAAGGGCAAGGCCCAGCTCCCTTTCTTCTCGGGCGTCCAGACCAGCGTGCTGTAGCCATGCCCCAGGGTGATCGGTCGATTGCCGGGCACCGGCGTGGGCTGGTGCTCCACGGTTCGATCCCGCAGCGTATAGGCCGATGGGCGGGACCAGGCAGTATGATCACCGACCAGGATCGGGCGCGCCTCCACCTTCACATTTTGACAGTAGAGGCGCATCAGCGCCAGCCGGTCTGGTCGTCCATCCTGCAAGGCTTCATAGACACTCGGCCAGCGCCGGTGAAAGTGCTGCGAACAAGACAACTCCGCAAACGAGTTCGCAGCTCCTGTACCGATCACGGCATCGCTCAATTCAAAGAGCGCATCCTTTGCTGTCCCAAGGTGCTGGTACGCCGCTTGACGAAATTGGATTAGGTTGGTAAAGTGCTTGGTGGCAGTTGAGAAGTGTTTGCTAGACATTCCTCAATTTTGCCACTGGGCGGCTTGTGCGAACAGGCCGCCCTCCTCTTATCAAGAATTAGTCTAAACTCTAAAATGTACTCGTTTAAATATTTTGTTCGGCTGTCAAAATTTGTCAAAAGAAGTCAACTTAAAAAGGAGTAGAAGAGGCGTAAGATGACTGTGAAAAGAAGTTCGGACTCTTATTCGGATAATCGACCGATGCTGAGGATCGACATCCATGTCGTAAAAATGTATACCAGGATAAACCAACCCAGCTGATATTGTCCTCGATCAGGAATGAGGTATCATTCTAACAAAGACTGAAGATGGGATTGAATTTCTAGCTGGTTCTCGAACAAATCTAGCTTTGATGAGGTTTTTTGCTCCGTACGGGTTATTGGGATTCAAACTTTTTGATTGTATGATTTTAGATAGTCTCTCCAAGTGCAATTGATATCCTCCCTAATATCATCAGGTCTGCAGCATTTGTCTTGGCCAATGTACCTTTTGGGATGCGCTACGAAAAGAACTTTTTCTCCAGAAAGTGTCGTAAGTCCCCCTCCGTTTTCAAATTTCCTGCCGGCGCATTGAATTACTATTTTCATGGAATATTCTTTCCAGTTTCGAGTTTCAGAATCCGTAAATACCTTTATTTCAATACAAAGGTGTTTGAATTTTCCTACTCCAAAATGCCCGCCTCGTTGTAATTCTTTCTGTAATTGCACAATCCACAATCCTCGGCGGGATCTGGTGGAGTGGTCAGATCAAGTATAGAGACGACTTCTCTCATTAATGCCAGGAAGGCTAAATCATCGCGGGGAACATCCATCCAGGTCGTTTTGGTTACAAAGGCTAATTCTCCATTTGGCATTCGTCCAAAGCGATCTGGCGTGATGATAAAGAGTCCCAGCCGGGTTATGGGCGATATGGATAACGCATTGGGAGCCGGGTTTTCCAAAGCGTAGGCATAAGCTGATAATTGCCGGCTGTAAAACGCAGCTTTTTCTTCAGATGCATCGGATGTCTTGTAATCGATGATGCCATAAGAGCCATCATCAAAGGACATGATCGCATCGAAGCGACCCTTGATAACGCATTGGGTTGAGCTATCTGGAAAACTGATCGGTACAGATTTGACCCACTTTTCTCTGAATTTCACAGTTCCTGCAGGCAGCTCAGGAGATATTTCACTCGATGGCTTGTCCAAGTAATAATTACTGGTCAGATCGCCCATTTTGCTGAACATTCCCGGAAACGGACCCCTGTAAACAATATTATGTTTTACCTTGAGGTAAAAGCATTTTTTACAACCATCCCAGAGGAACGTGAGGTCTGATGGGCTAAGATTATAGATGGTCATGACGCACCTCCTGTATGATTACTTCATGGGGTCATTCCTGTGGAGGCAGAGTTAGGAGCGCTTTTTTGATAGGACGCACGATAGTGGCTTCACGTTTTCTTACCACATACCAAAGCCGCTATAGAAAACTTTGACTCGGTCCTTCGTTAAAGGCTTCGATAAGCCCAGTCCAGCGGCTCTAGGCGAGTAACGATTTATACAACCCCCTCTGTGCTTCCCGTGCGGATCGTATCAACCGGGAAAAACTTTATCCTTTTGCTTCTTTTCGTTTTTTAATTTCCGTTTCTCCTTCAAATTGTGCTCTGGTTTTTTCTTCTGTTCTTTTTTGCCCTTGTCGTTTTTTCCACTACCACTCATGGTTGCTTCTCCTTTTTCACGAATAGATCTTGTTGAAACGCGGTACGATCGCCGCGACATCGCACCTGTATGGTGCAAATTGTTCCGTTAGCAGAGCATAAGAGACGCTTAATGGCCGACCACTTGTTAAATCATACAACAAAAGGAACTCAAATGGCCGAGCAGAACGAGACAGTGGAAGCAACTGTGTGGAGCATCTGCCAGGCCTCCTGGTTACATATTCCACATGAATAGCCTGAACAAGGCTGTTTTAATAACTCGTGATAAGGAAAATTTACAAGAGTTATCCCTTCTTGTGGAGGGATTAGATAAATACCGGACGACCAAAAAAGGGCTTGAGTTAAGAGCCGCATTGTATTCACAATGCATGCTTGTGCATCCATGCGGATGGTCATATGCTCATTAAACAAGATGCTGGGCCAGCCAAAATCAGTGATAAGAAATCCGGCGGTACCCCCACTCCACACCACTCACCTCGCTGGGTCACTTTATTTTCCACCCAGCAGCTGCTCCAGGTTCTCTCGGGTTAGAAGAACACTTTCCTGTTGTGAAAGCAAAAATGGCTCAACATCTGCACGGGCTTGCTTCCAGGGGATAACTTTCAGGCGGGCACGCAGGATTTCACGCCAGATCTCCAGGGTCAGGCGCGGCCCGCTCCAGCCAGTCTGCTCCAGAGCATTGTTGAGCAGGATCAGGTTGGGAGCGGGCCAATCCGGCGTGCTCAAGTACCAAAACAGGTCATACAGGTCGCGTCCCTTCACGTATGGTCTTTGCAGTAAAGCATGCAGTTTCCCGGCCAGCAGCGATGCCCGGTCATGATGCTGGAGATTGAGCAGCACGTAGCGGCGCACCAGGGTGGTTTCCAACCCGGCTCCCCGCGGCGGCCGGGTATCCACTTCGATTTTGACAGCCAGGAACTCATTCTTGTGAGGGGATAATCCTAGATCGAAGGGCAGTCCTGGAAAATGGACGAAAGCATTCTGAACCGTCTTCTGGTCGCTGACTTTCAAATTAATTGCGTATCCCTGGGCTTCCAGATCGTGGCGGATGTTCTGAAGATATGCGCGGAAATCGTATCCTTGAAAATTCCCCTCCAGGGCAAAATCCAGGTCTTCGGAATACCGCTGGCTGCTGTACAGGAGGCGCAGCGCTGTCCCGCCATGGAGGGCCAATGGCACCATCGCACCCGTGCGCTGCAAACTTTGCAGAATGAGGACCTGCAGGTATTCACGCGCCTGGTTGCGGGCATACAATGGGTTGGAAATGTTGGAAAGCAACGAAATCAAGTACTCTTTCATGACAAGGTTCCTGGGGGTTGGCCGGATGCGCATTTCAAGACGTCGTATAGGTCGACTTCTCATCCTGGATGAGTTCCAAGATGCAGGCAGCAGCACGCAGCCACTTGGGTTTCCCGGCACGGCCGGCCAAGACTTGCAGGCGCTGCCGGTCGAGGTGTTCAAAATTTTGCAGGCGCAGCCCGGCGATGTAGGCCGGGTCATCGCCGCCTGGGGTCAGGTGAATCAAGTCCAGGAGCGCCTTCTCGGGAAGGGCGATGAACGCCTCTTGGCCGGAGGTGAAAGAGACCTGCTGGTACCCAAAAAACAGATGGGAGGCGAGATGTTGGAAGCGAAAATCGCCCAGAGCGTTGCGCCAGTGGACCGGGCGTTGGGTTGTCAGGCTTAGAGTTTGAGCTACGTACTCCGGAATCAGTCCATAATAAGCCAGCGCGGATTGCAGGCTGACATAGGAACCCGGTAACAGGAAATTGGCGATCAGGAAGGGGTGAGGCGGAGTCTGCCGGTAGGGCGCGGCCAGGGCATACAGCCCGCGCCGTAACTGGATCAAACGCCCTGATTGTACCCAGCGGGATAGCTGACGACGCACGTCCGCGGGATCGACTGCGCCTGCCAGGAGCAAGCCGGTCTCAAAAAAAGGCTGTTGGGCGGTAGAAGCCAGCAGATCCTCAAATTTCATGCAGTTATTATGCCACAAATGGCATGTTATTGCAACAAATTATCCGGTACTCTCCAATTCGTTGAGCTGGGCAATGTGCACCTATGATCCTCATTACAATGCTTACACCATAGCCTTTTCATCAAACTGATAGGAGAATCAATAGAATTCTAATGGATAGGTGTATCAGTGATTGTTAAGGTAGATGTAGAGGTTGGGGTTGGAGTGAAGCCCATGAGCTCGGAATAGGATCGTCCACTGCCGTTGTTGTACAACCAATTGCGCTCGGCCTCGGTCAGGGAGCGGTTGTAGAGGACGACTTCGTCCATCCATCCATTCAGCCCGTCCATCGTATCGCTCCCCAGCCTGAAATCGGAATTTCTTGTATATATCGATCCAAGGATTGTGCCTGCTACCTCCACCTCACCGTTCACGGAAATCGACAGGGTGCTCCCCGCGCGCAGAACACACACAAAATTCCACGCCCCTTTGTTGGTGGCGCCAACACTGTTTGCCGTCAGGCTCGCTTTGGATATCAGGCTTTGCTCATTAGTCGCATTATTCATATATGACCACAGGCAAAGGGTGAAATCGCTGCTTCCTAACTGCAGCTCGGGATTGTCTCCGCTCGAAAGATACTGCCCGGGGACAAATGAGGCGGCGGTGGCCACTTTTCCCGGAACGGATCCCACCCCGCCATTGTCCATCAAATCGAGACCGTTGATATAGGCATCGGTGCGCAAGCCGCTAGCTTCGTCCAATGACCACCAGTTGACCCGGCCGGTGGTACCCGGGTTGACCGGTAGAACCGGCGGCGGCGTGATCGTGGATGTCCCGGTCATTGTTGGAGTCGAGGATGATGTTGCGGTCCCGGTTGGTGTTGGAGAATCGGAAGGAGTCATTGTAGACAATAACATAATGCGAGGAAGTCCAGTACGGTACGTAGCTCGACAATGTTAGATTAGGACAAGTGTTCTGTTTTCTTCGGGTTCTCTGGTCCGAATATACTTGTAGCAAACTGTTGAATTGCTAAAAACCGCTATAAAAAGTTGCACATAAATAACCTATACGAAAATGTAACATTGTCGAGGTAGGTACGCTGTGCCTTGTCGGCGTTCTTGTGGGACTCGCTGAACGCGTCGGCTCATATCTGGGTGTGCTCGACCTTGTCGGCGTTTTTTTGTAATGGGTTGGCGAGGCGGTCCGTGTGCTGGTTAGCGACACTGTCGGTGACGAGGTGGGCGTAGCAGTTGGAGTGCCGGTCGGTGTCGGAGTGGGAGTTTTGGTCGAAGTAGATGTGTACGTATTTGACGCCGTCTTACTGGGCGTTATGGTGGCCGTCTGAGTTGGGGTGAAGGTAAGCGTTCGCGTGAATGTAGGGGTCGATGTATCCGTAGGTGAACTGGTCGGCGTGTCGGTAAGTGTTGGTGTGGGTGTACTTGACGGAGTCAGAGTAAATGTCGGTGTATCGGTCGGCGTGGCTGTAAGCGTATCGGACGCAGTGGGCGTTTGGGTATCTGTGGGTGTATTGGTCAGTGTCGGAGTATAGCTTGAAGTGACGGTATAAGTGTGTGTGTTTGTGGGGAAGTAAGTATCGGTAGGCGTGAATGTAGGTGTGTCCGTAGGAGTGTTGGTCGAGGTGTGTCCCTTTTCCTGAGGTCGGTTGTCTATTAGTTATTTACAATTGTATAATGGTTCCATCAACTAGCAATGTGGATGTCGATTATGGATTTGAATAATTTCTAAATGGGATGTCTCTCAAGTGTAGGTGAAGACCGTTTTCGGACGGATCAAACAGGACTGGGGGTTCGAAGGTTTACTCTCCGGGAGGTGGAGAAGGTAAAGACAGAGTGAGGTTTGCTCTGTATTACCCATTACATAGCCAAACTGGCGGTCCAATAACCGCCAGTTTTTTTGCCCTTGCTCGATCTTGAGCTTTTTAAATAATTTAGGGCTGTCTAAAGTTGCTTTTTAGACAGCCCCGTCATTCTTCTGAAATCATTTATTCTCGTTGCTTTGATGGGAAACGGTTGGCGATGACAGCCGGTTGGCGCCGAGCGAAAAATTCACTTCATTCTCCAAGCACGGCTGGCCTTCGAGCAAGCCGGCAACCGGCTCGATGGCTTGTAGCTGGAACTCCTGGTTGGCATCGAATTTAAATTGCATTTTTTTCTAATGGTATGTTGATTTTACTTAATTCCGGATAAAAGGGAACGATCGTCAAGGCATAACGGTCAGGGCATGCGTTCCGGTTGTCACATTCAGTGTAAGCACACTTCCCGCCTGCTGGTAAGCAACCTGCAAACCGCCTTCGGTGAGAGCGCGAACAACAGCTGGCCAGTACAAGGTCAGGGTTGCGTTAGAGGAACTATCGACAGAGATCCGATTGCCTTCGAAATCCGCCTCCAACGAGAGGGGGGCTGAACTTTCAGCCAGAAGGAGGCCGACCGCACTCAGGGATGTACCAGCGTAGAGGCAATAACCAGACATGATGGTGGACTTGCTCCAGACGCAGCCGGCGTCTCCCTGGAGAAGATAGCCGGATTTCTCCACAGTTTGCATTCCCGGGGCAGGCACAAGCCAATCCCAAATCGGAGAATTAGCCGCCGGCTGTGTGGTCACCAACAGGCCTTTTCCAGTGTCGTCGCGCAAAAGGGTCGGGTATTCTGTTGGCTTATCGGCGGAATAAGTCAACGCGGAGAGGATGCGCGTGACCGGTGCTGGAGTCACCTCAATTTCTACGCCATTCGCATTGCCGTTATCAGAAGGTCCGAACGAACGATTGATGGATGAGTACCTGGCCGGGACGGCGGATGGCATCTGGATCGAGAGATAACCGGGATCAGCCGGGCGCGTGAATATCCAGTTGCCGTTCTCGTCGTGGCTGGCTTCCACGCTGTCCACATACCAGCGAACTTGTAGACTGTGCCCGGTAGGAGATGCGGTCAGTGTTGCGTCGTCCACAATGATCCACTGGTGCCAGGCCTGATTCCATAATATCTGGCGCGTGTGGGTGAGGATGGAATAGCTCGGCGAAGTGACAGCCATGTAGCCGGTCTGACCAAGCGGCTCGAAGGCGATCAGTTGGCCTCCGGTGGTCGTCTGCTGCGAATTGTCCAGCGTCAGCGTGGATGCGCTAGTCGTATTGATTGACATGTCGTACTGCGAACCGAGGTGGTAACCGTTGCCGATCAGCCAGGGGCCGTGGTCGAAGAGTGAAAACTCGCCGAAGCTGTAATGGGTATGCACCTTCGAGGCTGTGTATTTCAGCAGACCATACTGGGCGTCGTGGGACCAGTCGGAGCGGAAGATCCCCAGTCCGGTCGACGGGAGCGATACCGAGACCCAGGAAGGAGGTGTCAGAGTTTGAGTCATGGCGGGATCCCACCAGACAATAGTCTCGAACGGGGAAGAGTCATACAAATACCCATTCCCATAGGCGTGGGTATAGCCCCAGAGATACTCCTGGGCGGCAAACGTCAACAGCGGATCGTTCGTCCGCTGCGCACAGAGCATGAGCGTACCGGGATCGAAATAGCCGAAGTTGGTGTCATTGATTTGAGGCGGATCCCCTTCAGGCGTTACGGATTTCAGGAAATAGGTGCACAGGGTATGGAGAGATATTCCTCCATAATCGGCTTGGTAAAGATTCTCCGCATTGTTCTTCAGAAGCGTTTCCGCGTAGATCAAGAGGCTCCGAAAAACCCGGAAACCATACGCATTCGTATTTTCCCCCCAGCCGCCATCCTGCTCCCACCAGTTGGCCAGCTGCCACTCCAGCCGCGGGCGGACGCGCCCGATGAGCGCTTGCATATCGGGATTGTCAGGGAAAGCGGCGGCGATGGTCAGGGCTGAAATGTTGGCGCCCATCGGAACATTCCGGTTGATCCAGCTGTCCAACGGAGTGGTATTTCCACGAAAAATTGCTGCCTGCTCCAGCAGCTTGGCCTGGTTGATAAAGAAACGGTCATACTGGTCGCGCTGAGCTGCGTCTACAAAGGTACTATTGCGGATGACGAAATACCCGAAAAGAAGCGATTGGTAGGGGCCTTCTCCATATCTCGGGTGAGAGAACAGCCCGCCGGAGTTTGCCAACCCGCCAGGCGAGGGAGCGTCGAAATTGGTCAGGACGGTGCTCCTGGGGGTTTGACTGACCACCAGGTCAAGGAGGCGGAGGATATCCCGGGCATATTGAGGATCTCCGGTAATTAGGTAGATGAGAGCCATATTCCAGGTATAGTAATTCCCAGCTCCCGACCAGAGAACAGGAGAGCTGGCATCCGGATTAAAGGTGGTAGGGAAATTCGAACGGTAGTTGTCAGTTATAGACACCAGTGCGTTCCAATACTGCACGAAATTCAAGTCACCCGAGTTCAGATCGGTGCGAATACGGCGGATGTCATTGCAGTCCAAAAACAGGTGGGTCTCTTCCGGCATGATTCCTCCGCACGGCAGGTTCGGATCAGGGGTCAGCGTTGGGCGGAGAGTAGCGGTGGGGTAGTCGGCTGCTACACCGCCGGTCGGAACGAGCAGCGGATCACCCCAGATGGACCAGTCGCAATCGCCAGTCTTTCGCTGGTCGACGACCAGAGAAAGAATCCTGGTGCCAGCTACGTCCAGTTCGACGGTTTGCGGGGCATCCGAGGCAGCGACCGGAGAGCTGGCATATACTTCCTGGCCATCGAGATAGATCTGGAAGATGACACCGTCGCCACAATCCACATCGTCCTGTTTTAATATTTGCGTCCTGAAAAGCCGGTACCCGCCGTCCAGCTGGTAATCCATATGGGACGGGGCATGCGCCATCAACCCGTGCGCATAATACTGACCGTGCGCAGAGATGGGTTTCCCATTATGGGCGGGATCATCCGGCATGGCGTATACGCCCACACCAAGAGAACCATACCCCACTGTAACATTGGTAGGCGTTAGTTCACTGAGATAGATTTCGGGCATCAGCGTGGGCGCTGAGGTATTTGTAGGCGTATTTGTGGATGTCCCAGTCGGCGTAGCTGGCTGGACAGGACCAGGGGAACTGCAAGCCGACAAGGTCACAAAGATGACCGGGAAGCAAAATAAGCGAAAAATCGCCGATCTTGTTTTTATCATTGCTTTCCTCGTTGTATTCTGGACCTGTGCGCTAAAAGGCTATATTGTCTTCAACCGGCAATCGAACATAGTTTCTCGATGCCGTTTGGGAATGATAAATCCTGAACCAACCAGGACTGGTTCTGACTGCTGGATGAACAAGCAGTGTGCGTTTTCCAGAACCACCTGCACCTTATTGAGAGCCGGAGGGCAGAATGGTCATGGCATGGCAATATTCTGCAAGATCCGAACTAAATCGAGCGAATCTCATCTGTCTGAGATCGACAGCGGCGGGACTGGCGAGACTTCCTTTATTTTCGCGCAACTTCCAGAAAATCGTACGGGTTATCGGACGACGTAACCGCTGTCTGCGAGCTGGTGTTGGGCAGGCTTTTACTATCAGTGAACTATTTGTTAACAAAATGCTGCCATTGATTAAAGACGAAAGATGGCGAAGGAAATAAAGTCATTTAGGCCGTGCGTAATAATCGGTCCCCATAGAGACTTGCAATACTTGAAGGTAATTGCCATCACGATGCCAAAGATAATTACGAAAATCACGTTATATGCTGTAAGAAGGTGGATAAAATCCATTTACGATAGTTGACCTGATTTTCTTGGCGTCCATCTCTGATGGATGTCTTTTACCAACTCGTGATAATATATCTTTGTCAGAGTTGGTGATTTTAATATGGGAATCCCGAGATAGAGGCTGTCTCTGGTCAGCAACAGCCCAGACATCTCAACGGAGGTGGTCATCTTCAACTCCTTGGTCGTTGGCTTGCTGAGGCTGAAAACCTGGGAGGAACGGCTTGGACAGGATGGAAGCTGTTCTGGTCGGCGCGGCCCGGTGAATGCAGGCAGTACCCCAGGCGAAACAGAATGGATCAATCCCAAAGCGGAAAAATGAAATGACCCCGATTGGACATTCATTAACCGGTGCAGCTATCGGCGTTGCGTGCATGCCCAAACGTCTTCCCCTGGTGGGAAAGACTGTTCACCTGATGGCCTTTATGCTGCTGGCAAACATCCCCGATATCCCATTCAACGGTTGGGGCCATGACCGGTATTATTTCAGCCACAGTCTCTTCGTCAATTTGCTGCTCATCGGATTGGCGGTGCTCATCCTGGCACCGTGGAAAACCGTGCGGCAGAAGATCGGTAGCTGGACGGTCATGCTGGGTGGCGCGCTCGCCTGGCTCAGCCACCTGTTGCTGGATTCGTTCTACAACCAAGTAAGAGGGGTAGCGATCTTCTGGCCTTATTCGAACGCCAGCCTTCACCTTCCCATCCCATGGCTTGCAGTGATGCCGGCCTCCCCGCCGCCGTTGACACCAGAAATGCTGCACATATTTCTCATGGAATTCGTGACTTTTTCTCCCCTGCTCATTCTGGCAATCCTGGCCCGGAAAAAGGGGCTAGCTGAGCACAAAAAATAACTCACCAAAGGGTTGATCGATGCATGTCATTGTCGACTTTACCGTCGTGCCGGTCGGAACCGGCGTGTCGCTTTCGAAATATATTGCCGCCTGCGAGCATGTGCTGGAGGAGAGCGGCCTGACCTACCAGCTGCACGCCAACGGCACGAACGTCGAGGGTGAGTGGGATGTTGTATTCACCGCCATCCGCCGCTGCCACGAGGTCCTCCATGCAATGGGCGTTCGCCGCATCCACACCGACATCAAACTCGGCACGCGCACGGATCGGAATCAGAGCATGGCCGACAAGATCGCCAGCGTCCAGAGGAAATTGAAACGAGAGGAATGACGGAAAGATAATATTGCAGCCGATGACGAATCCCGGCAGCGCAAGGAGTAGATTGAAGTACCCCACTGAGGTGCATCCCCAAATTGTTATTGCTCTCATTCTTGCAAATCTCGATTTGCTTTACAATACCCAATTGGCAGGGTTCCTGTAATATGGGCGGTTGGTGAGTTTGGGAAACTGGTCGGTCGATATTGTTCAGACAGGAATACACCCAAGGTATCCTATCAACTGCTGGTCGACTTCTGTATTGATCCATACCGGCTCTTACAGGCGTGCGTCTTGTCAGATGGATCGCGGGCGAGAGTTGGGTCGCAATGCATCGACGAGGTGAGTTTGGATCAGGCTTCTTTGGATGGTTTACCTGGAAGAAGTTCCGCGAACCTGTCGCGGTAAATAGCAACGATCACGATCACAACACCGAACACCAATAACAAGAGGAAGGCCAGGAAAGGATGGCTGCTGATCCATGGCTCGATCAGCGGACCAAAATTGTGCTTTAACACATCCTGGACGGTGCCAAAGAAAGTATCTAGCACCACCACGAGTGCAGCCAGGAAAACCAATGTAAGAAAAACGAGCACAAACTGGACCGCTTTTTGTGCCTGGGATGCCTTGTATTTTTGGAACGGGTCTTGATGGTCGGGTTTGGCTGCCTGCAGAGCCGACAGGCGGTTGGCAATAGTCCTTTGTTGATCGGCATCCAGATCTTTATGTGCCGCCAAAGATCGCAGAATCTTGATCTGATGAATAGGAGATAAAACATCATGCTGGGTTGGCATCATTGAGAATATCGTTGTGAGAGCGTGGGCGGCATCGGAACGCACCCACTTATATTGGTCTCCGAGTAGCTGGAGCAAATCAGGCACAGCCTCCATCGCTTTCATAGCACCCAATGCCCCGATCGCCTCGAAACGCACCCTCTCCTCCTGATCCCAGAGCGCTCGGAGCAGATCGGGCACAGCTTCTATCGTTTTCATCGCCCCAAGTGCCCTGGCCGCCGCAGACCGCACTCCCCCTTCTGGATCGCCATTGAGCACCTGGAGCAGATCGGGCATGGCCTTCACCACATTGATACGTCCCAGCGCCTCCACCGCCTCGGAACGAACATCTCGATCCCTGTCCTTGCGAGCTAGGAGCAGCTCGGGGACGGCCTCCATCGCTTTCAGTTCTCCAAATGCCCAAGCTGCCGCGGAACGTACCTGGGGGTCTGGGTCATCCTTAAGGAGCCGGAGCAAATCAGGCACGGCCTCAACTGCTTTCAGCTCCCCTAGTATCCTGGCCACCTCGGATCGCACCTGCGAGTCCTGGTCATCCTTAAGGAGCCTAAGAAAATCGGGCACGACCTCCACTGCTTTCAGCTCCCCGAGTGCCCTGGCCGCCTCGGATCGCACCTGCGAATCCCAGTCATTCTCTAGAAGCTGCAATAGATTGGGCATTGCCTCCACTGCATTCATCATCCCAAGCACCCTGGCTGCCTCGGATCGCACCCACTTATCCTGGTCGTTGAGCAGTTGGAGCAAATCGGGTATGGCCTCCATTGCTTTCATCGCTCCCAATGCCCTGGCCGTTTCAGATCGCACCTCCCACTTCTGGTCTTTAAGCGTCTGACATAGATCGGGCACGGCCTCCATAACTTTCATCATCCCAAGCGCCCTGGCCGCCTCGGCACGTACATACCACTCCTGGTTCTTGAGCGCCCGGCGCAGATCGGGCGCGGCCTCCACTGCATTCAGCTCCCCGAGCGCCTCAGCTGCCGAGTAACGCACTTCCCTTTTCGGGTCTTCCTTGAGCGCTACGAGCAGGTCTGGCACAGCTTTCATTGCTTTTATCGCGCCTAATGCCCTGGCCACAGCGGAACGCACATGCTTGTCCTGGTCTTTGAGCGCTCGTAACAGGTTAGGTACTGCCTCCATCGCTTTCAGCTCCCCCAACGCCGCGGCCGCCGCAGAGCGAACCTCCGGCTTCTGGTCATTGAGAGCCCAGATCAGATCGGGCACAGCCTCCACCACTTTCAGTTCTACTAATATTCGGAATAAAATAGGCAGCAAGCCTTCCCATCTTCTTCCAAATGAAATTTTTCCCCACCAACTAATCGGCCAGCGCACATCCCGTAAAAGCATCTGTAGTTCTCTATGCTCTACGCCTTCATTTTCCACAATCAGCGACGCTGCCAGGGCCTGGTCTCGGAACAACCAATGGTCGTAAGGGCTCCCAGCGCGCAATACCTGATGGACCAACCTGGTGGCAGCTTTCCCGTCAAGTGCCCCCGCCATCAGCAGGATGGGTTCACGCCAGGAAGGGATGTGCAGCCTTGGCCGCAGAAAAGCCCAGGCACCAGCGTGGTTGAAGAGCCATGCTCGCGCCAGGCGCCGGCCAACGAAATACTCTTGAATTGTTGTATGGCTGAAAACCAACGCATCCTCACTCCAGGCCACCAATCCCATTTTCGCATGGATGATGGTAAGCACCGCCTCTGGAACAGTGGGCTTTTGGTTCAGCTGCAACTGCCACGCCAGTAGTTCGATTGCCCTCCAGACATCCTCCTTCTGATTCGCATCCACTCCCCGATTATGTACCGCCCGGTCCCAAAGTTCGTTCGTGTAAAGCCGGTACAGATCGGCCCGGTTTCGGGCCACCCCTTCTCTGCCTTTGCTGGCATACACCTGCGCAGACAATCTCAGGATCAGAGGGTTGTCCAGAATGCGCTCCAGCGCCGGCTGGGCAGCCATCCGGTCATACAACCAACCGGCTTCACTCTCCGCTTTCTCTTTTGGCCAATCAAGACGGAACGCGGATAACCAGCCTTGCAGGAAAGGTTTGGATTCATCCGCCTTTTCGAAGGGTTTGAGTGTAAATTCTTGGAAGGAACCTCCCAGAGAGACATAACCGGCTGGCCGCGAGCTTACCACAAGGCGGCATTTACGCCCCTGTTCGCAGGCTGTGAATTTATTGATCTCATCATCTACAGCTGGCCGTAAGGCATCGGGGACCTCATCCAGGCCATCCAACAAGACCAGGAGTCGATCCTTATCCTGCCAGCTCTGGATCAGCTCCTGGGATTGCTCTTCACTGAGGCGGAGAATTTTACTCACCGAAATGTTCAAAGCCTTCTCCAAACCCGGCTCAGGATTGGCCAGCAGCTTTGCATGTTCTCTTAAGTTTATCTTTATCGGTACGCGCTCTTCGTGAAGCAGCAAGCGGGATTTCGACCAGTCGCCGTGGACGAAGCATAACCCGATGAACTGCAGGACGGTGCTTTTCCCGCTCCCGGGCTCACCGAGCAACACCAGGTCCCGGGTATCACCTAGCGCTTGGGAAAGGGCGACCGGCGTCGGCATTGGATCCCGGGGTTCCCTTTCAAGGCCGGCATGTTCCAAGCGTTCTGGCACATCACCCAACTCTGTGCGTTTCTCCTGGACCTTTGGGGTCGGTACCGGGAGAGCCTGGAGCATAACATATACATCTTTAAGCGGGATCTGGGCATCCCCGACGCGCAGGGCAGACCATTCTCCTTCGACCGACCGCATGTATGTTTCAGTCCATTTAGAAATAAAATCAGATTTCATGTCCTCGTCCCATTGGAAGGATCATTATCATTTTAGGGGGAAATGCCCCGGAATGCAAATGGTCCGTTATCTTTCAGACACGTACATTTCTGTTATCAAAGCGGCAAATCGATAGTATATTGTTCAAATCAATGAATAGCGCCTTGGTCACAACCGAGGCGCTATTGCGTCGGTATAACTTGATAAGGAAAATTTACACGAGTTGTTTTGGATTTTCACCCACAAAAACATCATTAAATTGAGATGGACCATAAATAAATATAAAATCCGACCGACAAAGCTGAGTAGCTTTCTCGATTGGGTTTGTTTTCAAGTACAAATCTTTGCATTATTTTTGAAGGGCTTCAATTTCACGGGAAGGTCGGGCACATCAGATGCGCATTCCATTGAAATCGTCCAGTGAATAACTAGTTTGTCGGATAAGCAAGTACTTATAATTCTATCGATCGTGGTTTTTGCTCCGTACTGGCCCGAAAAATGATACACTTGAACTGTCTGACCGCATAAGGATATATCTGATTTGCGGGATGCTCAATCAGCACGATCCCAACGCGGCCAACAACTTTGAAGTTGAAGCTCTGCTGATTTTAGATCAAACCCCAAGATTAGCTGCGTCGAGGTAAAGGCTCGTGGATGGGATGTTAACCATATTGTGCGGCAATTCCTGAGTAAACGAATGTTTTTGAGCATTTCCGTGTGAACACTTGGAAAGTAGCAGAATCATCCATGCAACCCAAACCCTCCATCCTGCTAGTAGACGACGAAATTGCTATCACCGACAACCTGGCCCCGTTCCTCAGCCGGTCCGGCTTCGCAGTGACAGTTGCCTCTAACGGCGAAGAGGCCTTGCAAAAAGTCGCAACGGGTCACCCAGACCTGCTGGTTTTGGATGTCATGATGCCCCGGCTGGACGGTCGCGAGGTACTGCGACAACTCCGCCAAACCGGCAACTGGACCCCCATCCTCCTTTTAACTCAGGTCGGGGAAGCCGGCGAGCGCGCCATGGCACTGGAGGAAGGCGCCGACGACTACCTCAACAAACCTTTCGATCCTCACGAGTTGGTAGCCCGCATCCGGGCCGTGCTGCGCCGCGCCCGCCCGGGTCAGCCACCCCTCTCGGCGGCCGTCCGCCTGGCCTGCGGAAAAATGATCCTGGACCGGGCATCCCACCGCGTCTGGCTGGATAAGGCCGAGCTCGCTCTGACACCTAAGGCAGTCATGCTGCTGGAATATATGATGACCCATCCGGATGAACTGGTCTCGCGAGAACGCCTTCTGGATGCGGTCTGGGGCTGGGACTACCCGGTGGGCACACGCGCTGTGGACACACGCGTGGCTGAGCTGCGCCGGGCATTGGGCGAAGATCCGGGCCAGCCGCGCTACATCGAAACCATCCCCGGACAGGGCTACCACTTTGTAGGCACAGTGGAAACACTCCCATGAAATACGGTCGATGGCTGATTACATTGGCACCCGGGGTCATGGGAGCGGGGTTGGCGCTCTATTTTTTCCTTTCCTACGATATGGGCCACGATCACATCGTCTATCTGCGAGCCGACCTGGGCAGCCTGTCGCTCATCCTGGGGCTGGGACTCTCCGGGCTGGCCGCGCTCGTCTTCGCCCTGTTGGGCTGGAGCAGCCGAACCCGGCAGCAGGCCAACACAGCCGCGGCTGAAGATCGCCGACGTTTCCTGAGCCGCCTGGATCACGAACTAAAAAATCCGCTCACCGCCATCCGCGCCGGGTTGGCCAACCTGGCCGAGTTACCCTCGGGCGAGGCCAGCCGGGAGGCGTTATCCAGCGTCGAAAACCAGGCCCTGCGCCTGAGCCGCCTGTCCGCCGATCTGCGCAAGCTGGCCGAGCTGGAAGTCCGTCTGGTAGAGCATTCGCCGGTGGATATCCCGGCAATGCTGCGGGATGCCTTTAACATGGCGCAGGAGCAACCGGGAGTGGCCGAACGGCATCTCACCCTCAGCATCCCCCAGGCCCCCTGGCCCCTGCCGAACGTCCAAGGCGACCCTGACCTGTTGCTCCTGGCCGTCCACAACCTGCTGGATAACGCCTTGAAGTTCAGTCGCCCGGGTGACACAGTGGAGTTGCGCGCCTTCGAGGATGGGACAGATATTGTCATCGAAGTGGCCGACACCGGCACGGGCATACCCGAAGAAGAGCAGCCGCATGTGTGGGAGGAACTTTATCGGGGTGAAGCCAGCCGCGGCATCCCGGGCAGCGGGCTCGGTCTGGCGCTGGTGAGGGCCATCGCCGAACGGCATAATGGTAGAGTCAGCCTGCGCAGCCGCCTTGGCCAGGGGACGGTCTTCAGCCTGCACTTGCCGGCCGGGTGAACGGTGCCTGTTACGAATCAGACACAGCTTGTATCGGTAGTGTGACCTTCCCGCCATCCCCACGTGACACGAATGTCCTAGAATAGGGAGGATATCCAATCCATATCAGGAGGCCCCATGAAATTTATCCTATTGTCGGCAGTTCTCCTTCTTCTGGTTACTATGGCCTGTAATGGCACGTTCGCTATCGGTCTCGAACATTCCCTCACTCCCACTAGCACTACATCTACTATCGTGCCCCTGGCCACGCCGACATCCATTCCTCCCGGCCCCACCCCCCAGCCAACTGCAACCAATCCACCCACGGCGGCGAACATTGTCATGCCGTCCGGGGCAACCGCGGTCGTTGCCCAGGGCACCCTCCAGCCCGGACAGGCAGTGACGTATACGCTGGAAGCAGGACAGTCCCAGCCCATGATCCTGATGATGGATTCCCAGAACAATGACGTCACCCTGGGGGTTTTTGAACCCAATGGCAACATGCTGCTCAATCCGGCCGACAAGTCGACGCGATGGCGGGGGCTGCTGCCCAACACCGGGCTGTACACGATCCAGGTGATCGGAGGCGCGGCTACGGAAGATTACACCCTCACCGCCAAAGTAGCCCAGCTGGTCAGCCTTGCCCCGGATGCCACCTCCATCACCTTGAACGGCACAACGGTCAATGGATACGTCTTTTCCTATGCATTGAGCTGCCCGGCCAACCAGACCATGACCGCAACTCTCAACGTCCCCTCCAGCACCGCCTACATCGACATCTTCGGACTTGCCAGCGGTTCGCTCTTGAGCTCCACAACAAAAGCCAGCACCTGGACGGGAGTCCTGCCGCAAACGCAGGACTATGTGATCGAGGTCATTCCGAACAACGGCCAGGTGGTGAATTATTCACTAACGGTGTCCTTAACACCCACGACGGGTAACATCGTTTTCCTCCCGGGGACAACCGCGGTCGTTGCCCAGGGCACCGTCCGCCCCGGGCAGGCAGTGACGTATACGCTGGAAGCGGGACAGTCCCAGCCCATGATCCTGATGATGGATTCCCAGAACAATGACGTCACCCTGGGGGTTTTTGAACCCAATGGCAACATGCTGCTCAATCCGGCCGACAAGTCGACGCAATGGCAGGGGCTGCTGCCCAACACCGGGCTGTACACGATCCAGGTGATCGGAGGCGCGGCTACGGAAGATTACACCCTCACCGCCAAAGTAGCCCAGCTGGTCAGCCTTGCCCCCGGTGTCACCTCCATCACCTTGAACGGCACAACGGTCAATGGATACGTCTTTTCCTATGCATTGAGCTGCCCGGCCAACCAGACCATGACCGTAACTCTCAACGTCCCCTCCAGCACCGCCTACATCGACATCTTCGGACTTGCCAGCGGTTCGCTCTTGAGCTCCTCAACAAAAGCCAGCACCTGGACGGGAGTCCTGCCGCAAACGCAGGACTATGTGATCGAGGTCATTCCGAACAACGGCCAGGTGGTGAATTATTCACTAACAGTGTCCGTGCATTAAAGCTCTTTTTCTCTCCCACCCGGAGAGTTCATAAATAAAAATAGTAGGAGGAATCACCATGAAAACCCATTTGCCATGGTTTTCTATAATCGCGGCTATGATCTGCGTATTTTTCCTCGCGACCTGTCAGAGCAAACCGCGGACGAGGGCTACCGCAACCCTTTCTGTTGAGGGCACGCCTGCGAATTCGCCGCAGATCCTGCACCAAACCCCCATCCAGGGGCAGAGGCTGGATCTTTCCCCCACCATCCAGATCACCTTCGACCGCCCTATGGATCAGACAAAGACCTCCGCGGCCTGGTCATTCGTCGACGATTCAAATCACCCTATCTCCGGGGCAGTCACTTGGCTGGACAATAAGACCCTCCAATATAAGCCCGGTCAGCCACTGCTGCCCGCCCAGACCTACTTCGCTGTCTTCTCGACGGGCGCGGCCGGTGCAGACAGCACCCGCCTGGCCAACGAGGTCCGTATCGAATTTAAAACCACAGATGAACTGGTGGTGGCGCAGGTTTTCCCGGCCAACGCCACCGAGAACGTGGATAACAAGAGCGCCATCACGGTCATCTTCAATAAGCCAGTTGTCCCGCTGATGAGCATTGAAGACCAGTTAAATTTTCCCGGCCCGATCGAAATCACCCCGCCTGTGGAGGGGAGCGGGGAATGGGTCAGTTCCTCGGTGTATGTCTACCAGCCGACGACAGGGTTGAACAGTGGAACCAACTACCTGGTGCAGGTGCACAGCGGCCTGCGGGACACCACCGGCAGCACTCTGAAGCAGGATTACTCCTGGGGATTCAAAACCAGCTCGCCGGAAGTCACCGATTTTTCTCTCAAAGATGCCGGCAAAACCCAGGATTTTTCCAGCATCCTGCTCAACCAGGCATTCGTGCTGACATTCAACCAGGCGATGGACGAGAAGAGCGTGGCAGCCGCGCTAACCTTCCGCAATCGGGAGACCCAGGTCAATTTTCCCGTTCAGCTTTCCTGGCAGGACGGGGATACCACCCTCACCATTGAGCCGGTCGGCAGGTACAGCATCGCCAGTTTCTACGACCTGACCATCGACAGTTCCGCCAGGGCCCAGGACGGGGGAACGCTTCAAGACAGCTACCAGATGCCGTTATCGACCATCCCGTTCCCCAGGATTGAGGCTGTTTCCCCTCAATCCGGGAAACAATCCAGCTTTTCAGATGCCATGTCCATCGATTTTGCCTCCCCGATGAACATCGACAGTTTCAAGGGCCGGGTGGTAATCTCGCCCCAACCCAAGCAGCCCGTGGAGCTGAATTATGACGACAGCCAGGACCGGTTGAACGTATACGGCCTGGAACCCTCCACGAAATATGTGATTCGCCTGCAGCCCGGAATGGCCGACATCTACGGCTATACCATCAACAGCGAATATTCCTTCAGCTTCGAGACCGCCGGGTTGGACCCTTCCGCCGACCTGCTGCTTCCGTACTACCCACTCATCTACCGGGCTCAAGGCGAGAAACCAGTCTTCTTCGAATATACCAACCTGACTTCAGCGAAAGTTTCCCTGTATGCGCTGTCCTATGAAGAATTCTCGACCCTGCTGCAAGACCCATCCCAGCTGAACGACATGGACAATTCCAGCAAAAATCCTTTGGCGGAATGGACTCCTGCGCTGAACGCAGATCGGGATTCGGTCGGCCGCATCCGCCTGGACCTCGAAGCGAACGGGCTGCTTGGTCCGGGTTATTACTTCATCGGCATGTCCGCCGATCCGGTCGCCCGGACCACCCGTTACAATCGAGGCGCCATCTTTATCGTCGCTCCCGACAACATGACCCTGAAAGTCAGCCAGAGCGAAGCCCTGGCATGGCTGGTGGATCAGGAAACCGGACTGCCCGTCCCGCACATCCCGGTGGTCTTCTATAACGACAAGATGGCCGTGGTCGGACAGGCGCAGACCGATGAGGACGGCATGGCTTATATCCAGAATGTGGCCAGCGTCGCCTACGCACGCAGCGACGACTCCGCCCACCTGGCCATGGCCGCCCTGGAATGGGGCTCGGGGGTGAGCGAGGGCCAGTTTGGCATCTGGACGGATTTTTACAGCCCGGTCTCGAGCAACTTCGCCTATGTCTACACCGACCGGGCGCTCTACCGCCCCGGCCAGACCGTTTTCTACAAAGGCATCCTCCGCTCCAACGACGACCTGCATTACAGCCTGCCCAGCCTGAAGAAGGTCGATGTCACCATCGAAAACGACCAGGGCAAGCTCTACGAGGGAGAGGCCTCCTTATCGGAGGACGGCTCATTCTCCGGGAATTTCCAGCTCGGCGCAGATGCCCAGGTTGGCAACTACGACATCTCCGTGAGCCAAGCCGCCGGGGATGGCACCAGCCTCGGGGGTGTGCCCTTCCGGGTGGCAGAATACAGCAAACCCGAATTCCAGGTGACTACCAGTGTCACACCGGGCACGGCGGTGGTCGGGGACCCGGTCAAATTCAGCCTGCAGGCGGCCTACTATTCCGGCGGGAATGTCAGCAACGGGCAGGTGGACTGGTTCATGGAGACGACCCCGATGGACTACAATCCACCGGATCAATACAACCAGTACAGCTTCAGCGATTACGATTATTCCAATTACTACGCCTACGACAACGGGCCGTCCAACAATTCGGTCATCCAGAACGGCAGCGGTTCCACGGATGCGAGCGGCCACTTCGAACTCGCCCAATCCGCCAACCTGAACAATAACAACACCAGCCAACAGACCACGTTCAGCGTCAACGTGACGGACGTGGGCGGGAACCTGGTGGGAGATCACACCAGCCTGATTGTGTACTCGAGCGCCCTCCATCCAGGCATCCGCACGGACGACTACGTCGGGATCCAGGGGCAAGCCCAGACGTTTCACATCGTTGTCCTGGACCTGAACGGCCAGCCGGTGGCCAGCGAAGCCGTAAGCGTGCAGATCGTCAACCAGCAGTGGTTCAGCGTGGTAAAGCAGGACGAGAACGGCGTTTCCCAATGGGTGACTTCAGTCAAGAACATTCCGGTGAGCACGGTCTCCGCAGTGACGGACGCAAGCGGCCTGGCCCAGGTCACCTTCACGCCCTCGCAGGGCGGGGAATACAAAGCCATCGTCAACGTCACGGACAGCCAGGGCCGCAAGAGCAAAGCCTCTTCCTACCTGTGGATTTCCAGCACAGGCTATATCGCCTGGCCGCAGACCAATGACCGCAGCTTCCAGTTGATCCCCGACAAGAAAACCTACAACCCCGGGGACACGGCTCGCATCCTGATCGCCCAGCCCTTCCAGGGGGAAGTGTATGCCCTGCTCACGCTGGAACGCGGGCATATTTATGAGAAAAAGGTCCTTAAGCTGGACAGCAACAGCACCATCTATGAGCTGCCCATCACGGCAGACATGGCACCCATCATGTACCTCTCTGTCACCGTGGTCAAAGGGGCAAACGGGCCGCATCCATCCGATTTCAAGGTGGGTATGGCCAGCCTCAATGTCAATCCCAGCCAGCAGGACCTCAACATCAGCATCCTGAGTGATAAATCCTCCGCCCAGCCAGGCGAGGATGTGACATATACCGTAGTGACGAAAGACTTGTCCGGCCAGCCGGTCCAGGCGGACGTGTCGCTGGCGCTGATCGATAAGGCTGCCCTGGCCCTGGCACCATCCAACTCATTGACCCCGCTGGCAGCTTTCTACCCCATCCGCGCCCTGGGGGTGGCTACGGCCAACACGATCGTAAATAACGCCGAAGACTACAATGCCAATTACCAGGAAACTTCACCGAGCGGGGAACACAGCGGCGGCGGAGGCGGCAAAGGCAATGACAACCTGGGCATCATCACCGTCCGGGAGGACTTCAAGGACACGGCTTTCTGGCAGGCGCAGGTTCTCACCGGCACAGACGGTACTGCGCGTGTCACGGTTACCTTGCCCGACAACCTGACCACCTGGCAGATGGATGCTCGCGCCGTAACCGACGATACTCGTGTGGGCGAGGCCACACAGGAGATTCTCAGCACACGCCCGCTTTCCATCCAATTGCAGACGCCGCGCTTCTTTGTGAGCGGCGACCAGGTGCAGATCGGGGCGGTCGTGCATAACACCACCGCCGGTGCCCTGTCGGTCAATGTTGCCTTGACAACGGCCGCGGGGGTCACCCTCCAGTCGGAAGCCGCCCAGACCATCCAGGTGCCGGCCCAACAGCAAGCCTACGTCACCTGGGATCTAACCGTCCAGCGGGATGCCACGCGGGTTGACCTGGTTGCACAGGCCGACGGGGGTGGCTACAGCGATTCCACCCGCCCGACACTGGCCACACTGCCTGGACAGGGCTTGCCGGTCCTGGCATACCACGTCACCGAAACAGTCGGAAGCGCGGGAGTCCTGACAGCAGCCGAACTCGGTCACCGAGGCAGTGCTCCTGCCGCAATCGCTCGAGGATGCCAACCCCAGCCTGACCGTTGACACTTCCCCGTCTCTGGCAGCTTCAATGATCGACGGGTTGACCTATCTCCAGGACTATCCGTATCTTTGCATGGAACAGACCGTCTCGCGCTTCCTGCCGAATCTGCTCAGCCTGCGCGCCCTTGCCCTGGCCGGAAAATCGTCCAGCGATCTTCAGAAATCACTGGACGACAATGTCAACCCGGCACTCCAGCGCATCAACAGCAATCAGAACGTCGACGGCGGCTGGGGGTTGTGGCCGGGTTCGGCAAGCCAGCCCACCACCAGCGCTTACGTCATCATCGGACTGGTCGAGGCCCGCAAATCCGGTTACACCGTCTCGGACAGCGTCCTCGGGAACGGTTTGAACTACCTGACGGTAAATTTGCCGGAGATTACCACCAATCAGGAAAATTGGCAAAACAACCAGGTGGCGTTTATGCTCTTCGCCCTGGCGGAAGGCGGACGGCCGGCTGACGCCAAGGCTACCGACCTTTATACACACCGGAGCGGATTGGATATTTACGGACAAGCCCTCCTGATGCAGGCCATGTACCTGTCCAATCCACAGGATGAACGGATCCAGACGCTGCTCTCTGCAATCAACACTGCCGCGGCGAAGTCTGCCGCCAGCGCCTGGTGGAACGAAAAGGATGTGGATTACTGGAATTGGAACACTGACGAGCGTACGACTGCCATTGTGCTTAACGCGTTGATCCAGGTGGACCCGAAGAACGCCCTCATCCCAAACGGCATCCGCTGGCTGATGAAGCAGAGCTCTGCCGGTCACTGGTCCTCCACGCAGGAGACCGCCTGGTCGCTGATGGCCCTAACCAACTGGCTGAGTTTCTCGGGGGAATTCCAGACGAACTTCCCCTATGCGGTCGGTCTGAATGGGAACTTGCTCCAATCCGGCCAGGCGGACGTGGCCCACTTGATGGAGACAAGCACCTTGCACATCACGGCGGATAAACTGCTGACCGACGCAGTCAATTCCCTGGTCCTGACACGCGGCAGTGGCGCGGGCGCACTGTACTACGACGCCTACCTGGATTACACCCTGCCGGTGGCGGACGTTACCTCGCTGGATCAGGGCATCATTGTCTCGCGGCAGTACTTTCGCCCTGGGGATCCTAAAACCCCGATTACCCAGGCCGAGCGCAACGACCTGGTGCAGGTACGCCTGACGGTCGTCGTTCCTGACAGTCTGCACTATGTAATTATCGATGACCCGCTCCCGGCCGGACTGGAGGCGATCGACGCCTCCCTGCAAACCTCCCAGCAGGTACCCGATTCATACACAACCCAGGATTACAATTTGTATGGTTGGGGCTGGTGGTATTTCTACTACAAGCAAATCTATGACACCAAGGTAGTCATGTCGGCGGATTATCTGCCTGCCGGCACGTATGTCATCACCTACATGGCGCGTGCCTCGACCGCCGGTAAATTCAACGTCCTGCCGGTCACAGCCAGCGAATTCTACTTCCCGGATGTCGCCGGGAGAAGCGGTGGCAGTACCTTCGTTGTGAATCCGTAGCCAGGATTAGGAGACTGTAAAACAGGGGCTGCTCCATCACCCGAGCATACTCCACAGGTTTCAATCAAGATATGAAAAGCAACCGCATGTTCTTCTTTATTAGCATTCTGGCAGTGCTCATCCTGATCGGGGGCCTGCTTGCTTACACGTTTGCGGGACTGCCAAATGTCGATTCCCTGCCCCAGCACCTGCGACAGCCCAGCTTGCGGATCACCGATCGGAACGGCCGCCTGCTTTATGAAGTCCTGCCCCAGGATAGCGGCCGGCATGCGGACGTCTCCCTGGACCGGCTGCCCGCCTGCATGAAACAGGCCACCCTGGCCACCGAGGATAAGAATTTTTACCAGAATCCCGGCGTGGACCTCACTGGCATCCTGCGGGCTTTTTGGATCAACCTGCGGGGCGGGGAGACGCTGGCAGGCGGCAGTACCATCACCCAGCAGGTGGCGCGCAGCCTGTTGCTGCCGAACGAAAGCCAACAGCGCTCTCTACGAAGAAAGCTGCGCGAGGCGGTTCTGGCATGGCAGCTGGCGCGCAAATATTCAAAAGACGAAATCCTGGCCCTTTACCTCAACCAGACCTATTACGGCAGTTTCTCGTATGGGGTGGAAGCGGCCTCACAGACCTATTTCGGTAAGCCGGCCTCCGACTTGTCGCTGGCCGAGTGTGCCCTGCTGGCCGGCCTTCCCCAGGCGCCCAGCCTGTACAATCCTTTTTCCAACCCAGACGGGGCCTTGAAGCGTCAGCAAGTCGTCCTGGGTCTGATGAAAAAAGATGGTTTCATCAGCCAGGAGGAATACCAGCAGGCCGAACAATCCCCATTGAGCTACAACCAGTCCCCGTTCCCCATCAATGCGCCTCACTTTGTGTGGATGGTCAAGGATCAGGTGGACGGTCTGTTTGAAAGCGGCCAGCTGGACCGGAATGCCAGCTTGGTGGTTCGCACAACGCTTGACCTGGATGTCCAGCGGATCGGAGAGGCGGCCATCGCCCGTCAGATTGCCCGGTTCAAGAATGACCAGGGGATCGATCACCACGTGAACAACGCCGCCATGGTCGTCCTGGACCCCCGCACGGGGGAGATCCTGGCACTGGTTGGCAGCGCGGATTATTTCAACGCCGGCATTCACGGCGCGGTTAATATGGCCATCTCTCTCCGTCAGCCGGGTTCGGCGTTCAAGCCGTTCATCTATGCGGCCGCTTTCGACCCCCGATCCAGCTCTCCCTGGACGGCTGCCACACCCATCCTGGATGTACAGACGGTATTTACCACCTTTGATGGCAAGAGCTACATTCCTCAGGATTATGATACCCTTGAGCATGGGGTCATTCCTGCCCGAGTGGCGCTGGCTTCTTCATTAAATATTCCGGCAGTCGCCACACTTAACAAAGTGGGCGTAAGCAACATGGTCAATCTGGCCCACCGTTTGGGGATTGCCTCCCTGGGCGACCCGAATGAATTCGACCTTTCGCTCGCCCTGGGCGGTGGGCAAATGACCTTGCTCGAGCTGACCACTGCGTATGCGACCCTTGCCAATCGTGGTTATTACCCGGGGCATTACGCCATTCTGGATATCCGGGATGCGGACGGAAATTTACTCTACCAGCAGAAAAAAGTTGCGCAGACACAGGTCTTCGACGAGCGCGTGGCTTGGTTGGTCAGCAACATCCTCAGCGATGATCAGACTCGTCAGATCGGCTTCGGCTTGAACAGCACGCTCAAGCTGGATCGGCCGGTGGCGGTCAAGACCGGCACTACTTCGAATTTCCACGATAACTGGACAGTGGGGTATACCCCCAGCCTGGTGGTGGGGGTGTGGGTGGGGAACAGCGACTACCAGGCCATGCGGGATGTGAACGGTTTGACCGGCGCGGCGCCCATCTGGCAGGAGACCATCCGGGCGATCCTGCAAAACCGGCCCGAGGAAGCCTTTGTGCGTCCGCCGGATATGCTGCAATTGGATGTGTGCACGTATTCGGGCCTTCTGCCGACCTCGCTGTGTGACAAGACTCACTTGGAATGGTTCATCCCCGGCACCCAGCCGACCCAGCTCGACACGGTCTACCGCCAGGTCTGGATCGACTCAGCCACCGGTTTAATGGCGGACGATTCCACGCCGCTCGACCGGCGCCGCCAGGCCATCGTTCTTGACCTCCCACCCACAGCTCAGCGCTGGGCTCACTCCCAAGGTATTCAACTGCTTTCCGACCTAAGCGTGCAACCGGCCGCAGTCCTACCTGGGGACCTGCTGATGATCTCCCCCCAGCCGGATACCACCTACCGAATCTCCGACAAGCTGACCTTGACGGACCAGCAGCTGCCCATCGAAACAGCAGCCGGCCAGGGTGTAAAGGGCATCTCCCTGTGGGTGGATGGCCGGCAACTGGGCAGCTGCGCTTCGGCTCCATACCTGCTCTGGTGGCAGCTCTCCGTAGGGACACACCAGTTCTGGGCGCAGGGCGTCTCAGCCGACGGGCAAGCGGTGAAAAGCAATGTCATCCAGATCACTGTGACGCAGTGAACAGGGGCTCCCTAAAAACAATGAATTTAGGTAAGCAGTAGGCCATGATTGGCAAACAATGTGGCTGGCAGTACATCTGCGAGATTATATGAATGTTCAAGGTAAACCATGACAACTTTTTATTATTGTTAGTCCGAGGGGCTGTCAACCGCCTTGGTTGACAGCCCTTTTTCTGTTCTTGAACAACTCTTGATAGGCTCCATTTACACGAGTTATTTCCAAGAGCGAGAATACTTTTTCATATAAGCTACTTTACAAGCACCACCCTCACCCGCACGCCAATGGTATAAAGGATGACCCTGGGCGTTTTTTTTACTTATAAAGCGCACTGGTTCAGCGATAACGAAAGGATCTTTGCAGGCACCTTTCGTTTTGTGAACGGGCATTTACATAAGTTACTTTTTTCTCTAAAGATCACACTATCATACTCCCCATCCCAATATCATGAAATCTGGGGCTCGAGTTCTCCCTAGGAGTACACCGTGAAAATGTGAACCCTTTTTAACCCGGATCTTAAACCACGAGTCATGCTATCTTTATTTTGGCTTCAAACCATTAAAACGGGTGTTTATGAATGTTGGGCTCTTAAAACCAATTTGCGCGGATGAATTCTGACCTGTAAAATTCAATTCATGGTGTGGCCTTCCAATATAAAAATAATGCGAGCGGAGGGAACTTAGATGGAATAATTTCCGTATATTACACCTGTGGAGCAGGTTAAAAGGATGGATCTCCTACTACAGGATTTATAACCGGAAAAAGCTCCGGGTAAACACTAGTTGGGCGGTTTCCAGAAGAAAGGATAGAAGATGATTAGTAGAAAGATGGCATTTAGCATCCAAGCGATAATTTTCGTATTGTTGATATGTGCATGCGGTACCTCTATCCATCCGACACGGCCAATAGCTACGCCAACACAAATCCCAACTTCTGACCAATCCGTCATGGGAGACTGTTGGCATACCTTCGAGCTGTCAGCCTGGCAGGACAGCGACGGGGACGGATTGTGGGGCAAGTCAGAGTTCCCATTGGAGAGTGTTAGGTTCGACATTATTGCAGGTCCGGTCGCGGAGGTACGGGGGTATCCTCCCTTAAGCAATGCAGAAGGCCAGTTGGACATGGAAATATGGCACCCTGGTGGTTGTTTTGACGAGACTTACACGATCACCGCTCAACCGCCGGAATCGTATCAGCCGACAACTCCTACATCAGTTACTTTCTTGTTGAAACCATATGAGACCGAGTACAAGTGGCAGTTCGGGTTCCGCCCAATGTCCAAGTAGTGGAAAATTAAGCACAGAAAAGAATATAATCATTCGCCCAACACGCGGTTGCAGCGGACTGGCCTAAGCGACGAAAATTAGGTGAAAAACCGTTTCTACAATTCCAAGTAAAATGTCCGCTGGATATCGGTCGGCCAGCCGCTTAACCACGGAGATTTTGCCGGTCCCGTTTAAAATTTTATGCAAGAATCAGTTAATATCGACTTAGTTGGTCGCGATTACCATCTGAATTTTGAGAACCCTGATTTATATAAGTGACTTTTTTCTCGAGCTCACGCCACCTTGCTCCCCCACCCCAAGCGGGAGTCACTAACACGAGCACCCGTCAAATCTGACGGGTGCTCGTGATTCCATCCTACGCATTATCCCAACAACGCACTTTATCAAC